>JACDCP010000124.1 GCA_013817465.1 Gammaproteobacteria bacterium
GCAGGCGGCAGTGGGCGGCTACAAGGCGGCGCTCATCGCCGCGGGCACCCTCGACAAATTCTTTCCCATGCTGACCACCGCGGCCGGAACGATCCGCCCGGCCAAAGTGCTGGTCATCGGCGCCGGCGTCGCCGGCCTGCAGGCGATCGCGACGGCGCGCCGGCTGGGCGCGATCGTCGAAGGATACGATGTACGCGCAGCCACGCGAGAGCAGGTCGAATCGCTGGGCGCCCGCTTCGTCGATACCGGCGTCAGCGCCGAGGGCACCGGCGGCTATGCGCGCGAGCTGACCGATGACGAGAAGCAGCGCCAGCAGGACGTACTCGAGGCGCACATCGTCGAAGCGGACGCCGTGATCAGCACGGCGGCGATTCCGGGCCGCCCCGCGCCGCGCATCATCTCGCGCGCGATCGTCGAGCGCATGAAGCCCGGCGCGGTGATCGTCGACCTCGCGGCCGAGAGCGGCGGCAACTGCGAGCTCACCCGCGCCGGGGAAACCGTCGAGTCAGGCGGCGTGCGTATCGTCGGGCCGGTCAACCTCCCCGCCCAGCTCGCGCGGCACGCGAGCGACATGTATGCGCGCAACCTGTTCAACTTCCTGAAGCCGGCCATCCAGGACGGCGAGCTTACGATCGACTGGAAGGACGAGGTGTTTGCCGGCAGCGTGCTCACGCACGCCGGGGAGATCCGTCATGCGCCCACGCGCGAACGCCTCGAAGCCAGAGGTACCGGCTCATGATCGACGGCTTCATCGCTCTTTATATATTCATGCTCGCGGCGTTCACGGGCTACGAGGTGATCGCGCGCGTGCCGGTCATCCTGCACACCCCGCTCATGTCCGGCTCGAATTTCGTGCACGGCATCGTGCTGGTCGGTGCGATGGTCGCGCTCGGCCGGGCGACCACGCCGGTCGGCCAGGTCATCGGCTTCATCGGTGTAGTGCTCGCGGCGGGCAACGCGGTCGGCGGCTACGTGGTCACCGAGCGCATGCTGGAAATGTTCAAGGCGAGCGGCGAGCGGAAGCCGTGAGCGACCTCATCTCGCCCTCGGCGGCCAGCGTCCTGATCCAGGCGAGCTACTTCGTCGCCGCATTCCTGTTCATCATCGGACTGAAGCGCATGAGCTCGCCCCGGACGGCGCGCGGCGGCATTCTCTGGGCCGGCGCCGGCATGTTGGTCGCAACCGTGGTGACGTTCGCCTGGCCCGGCATGCAGAACTACGTCCTGATGCTCGCCGGTATCGGCGTCGGCGGCGTGCTTGCCTGGATCACCGGCAAGCGCGTCGCCATGACCGACATGCCGCAGATGATCGCGCTCTACAACGGCATGGGCGGCGGGGCGGCGGCGGCCATCGCCGCCGTGGAGCTCTACAAGGGCGGCGAGCATCCCCTGGCGCTGTATGTACTGGCTGTGCTCGGCGGCCTGATCGGCGCCGTCTCGTTCAGCGGCAGCCTCATCGCGTTCGCCAAGCTGCAGGGGCTTATCAAGCGCTCAATCCGCTATGGTGGCCAGCAGGTCGTCAACCTGGTCATTCTCGTCGGCACCCTGGCCGTTGGCGCGTTGATCATCTTCAATCACGACGCAGGGGCAACGGCTGTCACGCTGTTTTTCCTGCTCGCGCTTGCTCTCGGCCTGCTCATGACACTGCCGATCGGCGGCGCCGACATGCCGGTGGTGATTTCTCTGTACAACGCGCTGACCGGCCTCGCGGTCGCATTCGAGGGCTTCGTGCTCAACAATGCGGCCATGATCATTGCCGGCACAGTGGTCGGCGCGGCGGGCACGCTGCTCACGCAGCTCATGGCGAGGGCGATGAACCGCTCGCTCGGCAACGTGCTGTTCAGCGGCTTCGGCGAAACCGCAGCCGCCGGCGGCGGCGAAGTGCAGGGCAGCATGAAGCCCATCGAGGCGAGCGACGCCGCCGTCATGATGGCCTTCGCGCAGAAGGCAATCGTCGTGCCGGGCTACGGCATGGCCGTCGCGCAGGCACAGCACAAGATCTGGGAGCTCGCGCAGCAGCTTCAGTCGCGTGGCGTCAAGGTGAAGTTCGCGATCCATCCGGTCGCGGGCCGCATGCCGGGCCACATGAATGTGCTCCTCGCCGAGGCCGGCGTGCCCTATGACCTGATCCACGACCTCGAGGAAATCAATGCCGAGTTCGACACGGCGGACGTCGCGCTCATCATCGGCGCCAACGACGTCGTCAATCCCGCCGCGCGCTCGGACCGAAGCAGCCCGATCTTCGGCATGCCGATCCTGAACGCCGACAAGGCGAAGAACGTCATCGTCATCAAGCGCGGCCAGGGCACGGGCTTCTCAGGTATAGAAAACGCACTGTTCTACCTCGACCAGACGCGCATGCTCTACGGGGACGGCCAGGCCGTCGCGGGCCAGCTCGTGCACGCGGTAAAAAGCGTCTGAGAACGCGCTGCAATGTGTCCGGAGTTCGACGTCAACGGCAACGCTGCGCTTCTCAGAACGGGCGAACGGAATCTGTTCGTTCTGCACCCGTTCCGCGACATCAAGATCGTAACTCCGGCGATTTATCTTGGCTTATAGGCGCCGGAGCAGCGGACGCGGGATTCCTCTCACTGAAGTGATTTACGATCACCCTGATAGATCGTATCTACCGGTGGAGACTCCCATTTGCAGTTCCCGGGTAGTGGCATCTGAATCTGGAATGTCACTCCACCGAGTGGTTCACCGCGATGAAGCTGACTGATGTCGATCCGGCGAAACGGCCGCAGACAAGCTTGCACCCTGACGCACGCTGGCGAACTATGACGCCCGCATCGGTAGGTCCCATTCACGTGACCGTCCACTTCGGCTCGTTTGATGTTCAACTTTCCGCGCAATTGCCCATGGATTGATCCGCCGGACCGTAGCCTGGCAGCCAGGAGACCATCTACCGTGTCTTCATCGTAAACGATGTCAGTGTACGTGCCGCTAAACGCGCTGGTGACAACACCGGTTACTTCGCCTCTGAGCTCCCCATCGAGAGGTGGCTCGATGTGCGGGCTCGCTGGCGGCCGGCTGATATCGAGATGAACGACACGTTCCTCTTTCGGCCTCAAGACGACGTTGGCAAGACTCTCCCGAATGGCTGCGGTCCACACTGTTGGCAGGGACGAGTGAATATCGATCTCCACGGGCAAGGGCTCAGGCAACGGGTTGCCTATCATGAAAGCGAACGAACGCGTCATAGAAGCTTCCACGATGGCAAAAGCAACGTTTGATTGAACGGTATTGTTATGCTCGTTTACATCGTTGCGAGCCGTAACATGGGCGCGAATGCAGAAATGATGGACTTCCTCGTCCTCTTCAAGCGGAGGTAGGTACCACTTGACGCGGGCGCTTATCGGCGGACTGTCTTGCTCCTCGTCGCTGAAGTTGGATGCTCCAGGTCTCAGCCTTCCAATGTTCAGCTCCTGCGGCAAGCCATCCTTGTCCGTTATGGTTTGCCAGACAACGGGGGCGGTGCCATGCCTGGCGTACTCGAACGTTACCCGCACACCATCCGCGCGTTGATCGCCTATATTCCGTACCCGGCAGAACACGTTGTTTTCGAATCGCTCGGCTGAACCCGGTGCATTGACTAAAGCATTCCACTCGGAAGCACCGCCATTATTTATGAACAGGTCAAGCGAGGACCAGTCGGGGCTGCTTAACCCGACATACGGGCGAGAGAAGCGCCAGGACCATCCCCACGGCAGAAAGGTGACGTCAGCCCCATAGAGCTCCCCGGGCGGGTGCAGTCCGACCGCATAGAATGCCAGGACCGCCGTACGGTGCTCAATCGACCCAGCCCCATAGAGATCGATGGCACAGGCGATGCACTCGGCACGAAGCGCGCGAAATACAGTCTCATCGGTAAGCCCGGATAGCGTTGCAAATCTGGTCGCCATCGTGCGGTACCAGATTCGAGCCGCCTTCGCGACCTCCCGACCCGCGCTCGTTTCAAGGCCCAGTCCGAGAACCGGGATTAACTCCGGTGTACGGTCGGCCCGTTGATGTACGCCTCCTTGCGACAGCAGATACGCGCTATGCGCCAGTATGGTACCGGCCTTGTAACGCGAGTCGTCGACGTCTCGATCATCGAAATGATCGTGATGGTCCGAACGGTATGCTGCTGGATCCCGCGGGAAAGCGATATTGCGCAGGATTCTGCCGGTCGGGGAAATCTCTGTTGCTGTGTACCATTGACCGGTGAGAAGCGCTCCAAAGACATCAGAAAGACCTTCGTTGACCGCACCTTTCCAAAAACTGGATGGGTCGTGAGGATTGTAGCCATATCCAGGAATAGTTCCGGCGACGCTGTGTGCGGTGATGGCATGTTGGTATTCATGAGCCACGATGAACGGGGAAGCCGACCATTTATGAGACCCTTCACCTGCGATAATCTCATCCCGCCCATACAGCATGTATGCAATTGACTCTCCTTCGTCGTTCCTCCCGAGATTGAATGCTCCGTTAACGTACGGACCCATATGAGCAACAACATGAATCGGAATTCCGCTGGGGACTGCCGACGGATAGTTGCCATCGTCCCAGCCCGCACGTCCGCCCGGCCCGGCCAGTGCGTCGTACCACTCATAAACCTTGCCGGTCAGATAATGGGCGTCCACTTCAGGCTGCTGGGATCCATCTGCGGCAACCCTGCTCCAGCTCTTGTCGCCATCGGCATCTGACGAGACAGGCACCGAACCCGTTGACAGAAGCTGAGGCATTTGACCAAACACGCTTGCCTCAATGATGTCGTCACTTTCATTCGCATCGTAGGTGATGATCTCGCGACTGTGCGTCGTGTCTCGGAGTCGGTAAGTCGCTGACGTGTCTACCCGTACAATCTCCAGTGGATGCGATTGGAAAGGACCGCCCAGGGGCAGTTGACTGAGCCCGCGTCCCGTATCGGGAGTTTCAGCGTCCGTGCCAAAGAATTCAGTCAGGAGCCGCTCACCGGTGTAGGCGTCGACCAGGACGCGGCCCGATGCCAGTTCTCCCCTTTCGCGGCTGAGCCCAGGACGCCGTGGAAAGTTTCCATAAACGGACCACGCAAGGCGAAATCCTCCTGCAAACGGCGCTATGACCAGTTTCGGCGTACTCCGCACGACAATTTCATCCAACTTCTTCTGCTGATGCTGCGCAACGATGTGGGTCAGGCCCGGCGCATTTCGAAGTTCGCTGGAAAGCTGAAGTCTCAGCTCCTGGTCAGTTAACAGATCGCCGGCCGGAATAACGTAGACATCACGCCAGCAGCTTGATTGAAGCTCAACGAGGACACCCGACGCGTCTATATGGCCGGCGAGATGGCTGCCGTCCACAACGAGGCCCTTGCGGGATTTATCGTCTGAATAGGACGTCAGATCCGGCCCATCTTCCAGCTCAAAATACTGCTCGAACTCCAGGTGCTTCCAGTCAAGCCTGTCAGAGGGGGTTCGAACGAATCGCAAAGAATCCGTGAGCCTCGGAGGACCGAAAAGAACACCGAAATCCTTCAGGAACGCCCGGACGGTATCCTCTACAGAAGAGTGCGGATCCTGCAGACGACCACGAACGTGCGATGCCACGCCTCGTTCGGGATTCCACTCCAGAGCGAGCACATCCCGTTCCTGGCGAAGCCGTTCAAGCGCCTCGCGCTGTTCACGAGTGCGGTGGTCCATCGTTATCTCCGGATGCTCATATCACCAAGGTCGCGCGCGGCGTCGCCGTCAGGTTCGCAAATTCATCCGATAGCGTCTGAGAGCACATTCCAGATGCTTAGGTTTCCTCCAGGACATTCCGCGGCGCGCCTTCCGGCAGCACGGCTTCCGTTTCCGGATGCACCGACAGGCGGCGCATGAGCGGCAGCATGGCGAATGCAATGGCGGTGCCGATGACCGCAACGATGCCGAGCTTCATGAACAGGCTCGTGTACAGAGGCAGCGTCTGCAGCGGGTCGGTGACCGTGTCGGGGACACTGGCGAAGTTCGCCACCACGCTGCCCAGGTACTGCGAGATGCCGGTGGCGAGAAACCACGCGCCCATGATGAAGCCGCGCAGCCGGGGCGCCACGTAGCGCGCGACCATCGCAAGGCCGAGGCCGCTGATCAGGAGCTCGCCCAGCGAGATGAAGAAATACCCCCAGATCAGCCACCAGGCCGACACCAGTCCGGCCTCGGCAAAGTTGCCGCTGAGCCCGTAGATGAAAAAGGCGACCGACAGCATGGCGAACCCGATAGCGAACATCGTGGCGACGGGCAGATCGGTTCCCTGCTCGCCCCGGTGCGTGTAGACCCAGGCCAGCAAGGGGCTCAGCACCATGATCCAGAACGGATTCAGGAGCTGAAACTGCTCGGGCGGCACGAGATAACCGAGAAAGTTCAGGTCGACGTTGCGCAATGCGAACAGCGTCAGCGACGTGGACATCTGACACCCGTGCCGGCTCGCCTTCGTAGACACGCGAAATCAGGTTGGCCGGATTGGCCTTGAACAGGCCGTTGCCCACTGCGACCACGCCCAGCGCAAAAAACAGCAGCCAGGTCGGTCCGGGGATCGCGAGCAGGACATAGCCCAGACCGAGCACGATGCCGCCCACCACCGTCAGCCGCCGGGCACCGAGCACACGATCGCCGAGCCATCCGCCGATGGTCGGCACGGCGTATACCATGGCCGCGAATGCGCCCCAGGTGAGGTTCGCCCGGCTGTCGCTGAAGCCGAGGGCATCCTTCATAAAAAGGACCAGCAGCACGGCCATGCCGTAGTAGCCGAAGCGCTCCCACAGCTCGATCAGAACAGCGCGGAAAAGGCCTTCTTCTTGTTGACCGTTGCTGCGTGCATGAGCAGGACCCCTTGCTGGAACGCGCCGGCATTGTCGCCCTGAGATCAGGACGATGCAATGCTGCGCAGTTCGCTTTCCAGGCCGGTGCCGACATACGATAGCCGCGCATCGGGCGAAGGGAGATCTGCAGGTGAGCGAAGCGTATTTCCGGAGCCGTCGACGGGGCGCGCCGGCAGCGCTGCAACTGGCGGGCATCTGCGGCCTGCTTCTCACAGGTGTGGGCCAGGCGACTGCGGCGCCTCGGCTGACCGAGCTTTACCGATGCGGCGACCTGCTGGATGCGGCCATCTTCGAATTCTGCGTGCGGGTTCGCGATCCGCAGCCGGGCAAAATGCGTCTGATGCTCGCCGACGAGCTGCTCGACACGCGGGACAGACCGGAGGCCGAGGTCCGATTCTCAATCGAGCTCGGGCAGTATTCGAGCGGCCCGTTCTGGCTGGAGCAAAGGGGCGCGCGCAGCAATGCCGTGTGGCTGTCGTTGCAGGACAGCGCCACGCTGGCGGCCCGACCCGACGAAGTGGCGAAGAATCCCGATGGCATTACTTCGTACGTCGATCTCGTCAGCATCATCGTCGAGGAGGAGTTCAAAGCACTTCCCGAAGCGCGGCGGCTGGCCGGGAAGTACGGCGCACGCGTCGTCGGCGCCATCCCTCCGTTGCGCGTCTATCAGCTCCGACTGCCGGTGCAGGACCTCATACACCGCGACGCAATGGTGCTGCGTCTGGGTGGCGAGGAAAGTGTCGACACGGTCATCATCGAGGAGTCTTCCGCCGAAGACACGGAAATCGATGCGTCATCGGACGAGCGACCGGACAGCGAGCTCGCGGCGAACCGATTCGTGGATGCCGTGGATTACTACCGCCGGCGTATCCCCGGCCCGCCGGACGCGCGCGTTGTACCCGCCCCGCAGCGGGTAGGCATCATTGAGCGCTCGCTCGACTTCGACGCGCCGGATTTCTCCGGACTGATAGCGCCCGAGCCCGGAGAGCTGCGGCTTTACGGCCGCGATGCCGCCGGGCCGGACAGCACTATCGCCGGAATCCTGGCGGCCGGCTGGAAGGATGGTGGCAACACGGGCTTCCTGCGCGGACTGGACGGCCACCACGGCGGCATCGAGATCATCGTCGATCGCGGCTCGGATGCAGGCATCACGGAAAACATCGCGGCGTCCGTGCGTCTCGTTCAGGACGGTGTTCGAGTGCTCAATTGGAGCTGGGGCGTGCACCGCACCGGCGCGCTGCGCGTCGGCGGTGGAGACATCGACTCCGCCGTGCGTTCGGGCGTGGCTTTCGAGGGTTACGAAGAGCTGCTCGAGGAGTTCTTTCTCTGGCTGCGGCGGGATCACCCTCAGGTAGTGGTCGTCAATTCGGCAGGCAATGCCGGCTCCTTCTCCGGCAATGACGATTATCGACTGCCGTCATCTTTCGTGACCCCGCAGCTCATCGTCGTGGGCGCCCATCAGCTCAGCGGCAAGCCAGTGCCCGTCGCACACCCCGGATATGCCGAGCAGCGCGGCGCATCGAACATCGATGCGCGAGTGGGCATCACGGCCGCAGCCTGTGTGTCCGGCTCCGTTTCCCGCACGGGAAAGACGGGGGAGCTGCGCTGCGGCACCTCCTATGCAACAGCGCTAGGGAGCGGGCTGGTCACAGCCATGCTCACCATCAACCCCGATCTCGAGCCCGATCAGCTCCGCGAGCTTCTGCGGCGCGGTTCCCTGCCGATCGGCCGTGAGCTCGATTTCGAGCCGGCCGAGGCGGAAGACCTCACCGCTCCCATTCTTCCCTCCGAACGCGCGGAGCGGCTCGATCACCCGGATGTCGGCCACAGCGCGCGTCTCGACATGCGCAAGACCCTTCTTCTGACCGTCGAGAGCCTGACCACCGTCGAGTGAGCAGGGAGACGACATGACTGCGAACATTCTGCGCGTAGCTGTCGACGCTCCCCTCAACCGCTATTTCGACTACCTGCCGCCAGCCGTCTCGCCGGAGGCGCGCCTGCGGCCCGGTATGCGGGTCGCCGTGCCTTTTGGCAGGCGCCGCACCGTCGGCATGCTCGTCGG
>JACDCP010000125.1 GCA_013817465.1 Gammaproteobacteria bacterium
ACGTAGCCCAGCGTAGTCAGCGCGTCGGCCACGAAACGGTAATCGTCCTTCGAGCCGGAGCTCCAGCGGCCGCCGTAGAAGAAGACCACGACCGGGTGCAGCGATCCGGGGTTTTCGGGAGCATAAATATCGAGGCTGCGACGTGGGTCGTCCGCATATGCCTCATCGGCGACGAGCGTGTAGTCGCCCAGGCGCGCCGGCAAATTCAGCACACCGAGCGCGAGCGGCATACAGCCGGTCAGGGCAAGCCACACCGGCAGCAGCAGCAATGCGCGCGGCATCAAAGCGACGCGAGCCGCCGCGTGATCATTTGTGCAATATCCCTTGCCAGCGCTTCGCGCAGATTCTCTTCCTCGAAGCTTTTCGCCAGCACGTCGGTCACGTCGTATATGTAGTCTTGCGTGAGCGTGATGGTCTGCAGCGGAATCAGGATCTCCGCGCCGCGCCGCAGCTCGAAGCTCACAGTGTAAAAAACTTCGTACTCGGTCGGCACGTTGCGCGCCGACACCGACAACACGCGCTGTCCGGTGTCGTCCTGACGCACGATCAGCAGGGCGCTCGCTTCCTCGCGCGCTGACCCGAGCTCCGCGCCGGAGCGGGTGAGCGTGCTGGTCAGCGCCTGATAAAAATCCGAGTAGGGGTCCGGCGCCTCGATGAACGGCGCAGCGGCGACCGCCGGCAGGCCGCCGGAGCCCTGCAGATGGAAACCGCAAGCGCCAGGCGCAACTGCGGCCAGCGCAAGGAAGGCACCGCGAAGCGCAATCACCCCGTCACCAGGTTGACGAGCTTGCCGGGCACGACGATGGCCCTGCGCACCGGCTGGCCGGCGACGAAACGCTGCACATTCGGATCGGCCAGCGCCGCCTGCTCGATGGTCACGCGATCGGCATCCGTGGCCACGCTGATATGGCCACGCAGCCGGCCGTTGACCTGCACGACGAGCTCGATACGCTCCAGCTCCAGCGCCGTGGCGTCCGCGCGCGGCCAGGCCGCCGCGAGAATGTCTTCGCCGTAACCGAGTTCACGCCACAAGCAATGACTCACATGGGGCGCCACGGGCGACAACAGCCGCAGAAGCACGCTCAAGCCCGCTGCGATTGCCTGCTCGCGCGGCGCCGGCTCAGCGCCGTTGCCGCCGCGCCCCGCGGCAGCGATTTCGGGCAGCAGATTCAGGAGCTTCATGCAGGCGGAGACGACCGTATTGAATTGCTTGCGCTCATAATCGAAGGCCGCCTGCTGCACGAGGCTCGCCAGCTCATAGATAGGCCGCGCGAGATCTGCGTCGCTGTCCCGCAATCGACGCCAGTCGATGTGGCCGTCGTCTTCGCGAGCGGCATTGGCGCGCACGATGTGCTCATGGTGCTCGGCCGCGAACGCCCACAATCGTCGCAGGAACCGGTACGCGCCGTCGACACCCGCGTCGGACCATTCGAGCGAGTGCTCGGGCGGCGCGGCGAAAAGCGCGAACAGGCGCACCGTGTCCGCACCGTATCGCTCGATCAGCGTTTGCGGATCGACGGTGTTGCCATGCGACTTCGACATCTTCGCGCCGTCTTTGAGCACCATGCCCTGCGTCAACAGGCGCGTGAACGGCTCACCGGCCCGCGCAAGCCCAAGGTCCCGCAGCAGCTTCTGGTAAAAGCGGGCGTACAGCAGGTGCAGGATCGCGTGTTCAACGCCGCCGACATACTGATCGACCGGCATCCAGTAGTCGACGCGCTCATCGGTCATGGCCGTGGCATTATCGGGACAGCAGTAACGCACGAAATACCATGAGGACTCGACGAAAGTGTCGAAGGTGTCCGTCTCGCGCTCGGCTGCGCCGCCGCAGGCAGGACAGGTTACGTTCACGAACCCCGGCATGTCCTTGAGTGGCAAACCTGCGCCCGTGACGCCGACGTCCTCTGGCAGCTCGACGGGCAGCTCGTCGTCCGGCACGGGCACCGGCCCGCAGGCCGGGCAATTGACGATCGGGATCGGCGTGCCCCAATAGCGCTGGCGCGAGACTCCCCAATCACGCAGCCGATAGAGCACGCGGCGCGAGCCCCGGCCAGCGGCCTCGAAATGCTCCGCGAGTGCGTGGAAAGCCTGCCCGGAGGTGAGCCCGTCGAATCGACCGGAATTGACCAGCACGCCCTGCGCGGGTGCCGCGCCGGCATCCAGATCGATGCGGCCGCCGCCGGCAGGCTCGATCACCTGCCGGATCGGCAACCCGTATTTCTTCGCAAACTCCCAATCGCGCTGATCGTGCCCCGGTACTGCCATGATGGCGCCGGAGCCGTAGCCCATGAGCACGAAGTTCGCTACCCAGATCGGCAACAACTCGCCGGAGAGCGGATGGCGAGCCTCCAGCCCCAGCGGCATGCCGCGCTTCTCCATGGTCTCGAGCGCGGCCTCGGCCACGTGCATGCGCCGGCAGTCGTCGAGGAACGCGGCCAGCTTCCGATCCCTGCGGGCGGCCGCGACGGCGAGCGGATGCTCGGCAGCAACGGCCATGTAAGTCGCTCCCATGAGCGTGTCCGGCCGCGTCGTGAAGACGGTCAACGCCGCCGCGGCGCCGGGTACATCGAATTGCAGCTCGAGGCCCTCCGAGCGGCCGATCCAGTTGCGCTGCATAGTGCGCACGGACTCCGGCCAGCCTTCCAGCCCGTCGAGCTCATCGAGCAGCTCGTCCGCATAAGCCGTGATGCGCATGAACCATTGCGGGATCTCGCGTCGCTCGACGAGCGCGCCGGACCGCCAGCCCCGGCCGTCCACGACCTGCTCATTGGCCAACACGGTCTGATCGACCGGATCCCAGTTGACCAGCGCGCTCTTCTTGTATACGAGGCCTTTCGCGAACAGCTTCGTGAACAGCCATTGTTCCCAGCGGTAGTACTCGGGCCGGCAGGTCGTGACCTCGCGGCGCCAGTCGTAACCGAAGCCGAGCCGCTCGAGCTGGCCGCGCATGGTGTCAATATTGGCATACGTCCACTGCGCTGGCGGCACTCCGTGCTTGATCGCAGCATTCTCGGCTGGCAGCCCGAATGCGTCCCAGCCCATCGGCTGCAGGACATTCTTGCCGAGCATGCGCTGATAGCGCGCGATCGCGTCGCCGATGGTGTAGTTGCGTACGTGCCCCATGTGCAGCGCACCGCTGGGATATGGCAGCATGCTCAGGCAATAGAACTTCTCACGGCCAGGTGTTTCGCGCGCCGCGAAGCTCTGCCGCTCGGCCCAGAAGCGTTGCGCCTCGGGCTCGATGCTTTCTGTTTTATACGTGCGCTCCATTCTTGTCAGCTCGCGGCAAGGGAAATGGGGACATTCCTCATTTTTCTGACGGCGCGGGGGAAAATGGGGACATGCCTGATTTTCTGGTCCATCTGAATGCCGCGTGCCGGCACCAGGCATGTCCCCATTTTCCGATGGCAAGTGCCACCAGCGCCATAATGATAACCGCCCAATTGCCGACGGCCATATAGGGGGTGCGCCCTTTGTAGGGTTGTACGTTCGAGGTCAACACATCGGTCGTGAACTGCGGTGAAGCCTGCACCACGCGGCCGTCCGGACCGATGATCGCGGAAACGCCGGTATTGGTGGCGCGAAGCTGATAGCGGCCTGCCTCCAGCGCGCGCATGCGCGCGATCTGCAAGTGCTGGTGGGGCGCGATCGAATCGCCGAACCAGGCGTCATTGCTGACATTGACGAGCAGAGTTGCCTCCGGCAGATAGCTGAGCTGTTCGGCGCCGTAAGCGTCCTCGTAACAGATGGTGAGCGCGAGCTTTTCGCCGGCGGCGAGGTAAGGGTCCGGGTCGGGCGCGCCGGGCGTCTGGTCCGTGTAGGGCAGATCGTGGCGGCGCATCCAGTTGCGCGCGAACGGCGGCACCGGAAAATATTCGCCGAAAGGCACGAGGTGACGCTTGGAATAGATTTGCAAAGTCTCACCCATCACCAGCACGGAGTTGCGGTACTGCTGGGTTTCCGGTTCGTAAACCGGAATGCCGAGCAGGATCGCCGCGCCGCGGCGCTGTGCTTCGGCATGAAGATTCCGCAGGTACGCGTCGACGTGGTGGGCCAGCGCAGGCACTGCGGCCTCGGGCCAGATGATGAGATCGCTGTCCCAGTGCGCTTCGGTCATGGCGCGGTAGAGCTCGAGCGTAGGCGCGAGCTGCTCGGGCTCCCATTTGATCTTCTGGGCGATCGAACCCTGCAGCAGGCTCGCGCGCAGCGGCTCGCCGACCGGCTGCGTCCAACGGACCGCGCCCAGGGCTCCCGCCGCCAGCCACAAGACGGCGAGCAGCGACAGAGCGCCGGCGCGCACCGGCGTTGAGCTCTTCAACAGGGCAACCAGCGATCCGGCGGAAGCGGCAACCGCCCAGGTCACGCCGTAAACGCCGAGCACCGGCGCAATCCCGCCGAGCCAGGAATCGACCTGGCTGTAGCCGAGGCTCAGCCAGGGAAACCCGCTCAGAACCCAGCCACGCAGCCATTCGATCAACACCCAGGCGGCCGGCAGGGCAAGCAGCCAGCGCAACGCGGGTGCGCATTGCAGCCATCGCGCGCTCGCGTAGCCGAGCAGGGCGAAGTACAGCCCCATGATCGCGACGAGTCCGAGCAGAAGCGGCAAAGCGACGTACAGCGGCACGCCGGCGATGATGCGCACGCTGATGTAAATCCAGTAGGTGCCGGTCAGGAACGCGCCGCTGCCGAACAGAAACCCGCGCCAGGCGGCAGTGCGCGGAGCTGCGCCCTCCCACGCCAGGAACAGCACAGCCACGCAGAGCATCGCCAGGGGATACAGATCGAAGGGCGCGAACGCGAGCGGCAGGGCGAGGCCCGCCCCGGCCGCCATCCAGCCGCCGCGCCGGGCGACAAAGTCCTCGAAACGCGCCCGGATCACGACGCTTTTTCGATGGCCGTCTTGTCGCCGGGCGCCCGCACCTGCAAGGACTCGATCCGCCGCCGATCGGCCCGGATCACCTTGAAGACGAAGCCACCGAACTCGATCGATTCACCGCGCCGCGGCAGTCGGCCGAACTCGTGCATCAGCAGTCCGCCCAGCGTGTCGTAGTCCTCGTCGCTGAACTCTGTACCGAAGAACTCGTTGAAATCCTCGATGCGCACCAGCGCCGGGCAAAGGAATTCGCCGTCCTTGCCGCGCTGGATCGGCGCGTCCTCGGCGGTGTCGTGCTCGTCGTCGATGTCGCCGACGATCTGCTCGAGCACATCCTCGATGGTCAGGAGTCCCGCAACGCCGCCGTATTCGTCGACCACGATCGCCATGTGATTGTGGCTGTCGCGAAATTCCTTGAGCAGCGTATTGAGGCGCTTGCTCTCGGGAATGAATGACGCGGGCCGCAGACATTCGCTGAGGTCGAAGGCATTCGGCCGGCGCTCGGCGAAGAAGCGCAACAGGTCTTTCGCCAGAAGGACGCCGACCACTTCGTCGCGGTCGTCACCGATGACCGGAAACCGCGAATGGCCGGAATCGATGATGAGCTGCAGCAGCTCATCGGGGTGCGCGTCGCGCTCCAGCACGACCATATGCGAGCGCGGGATCATGATGTCGCGAACCTGCATTTCCGAAACCTTGAGAACGCCTTCGAGCATGGCGTTCTCGTCGAGGTCGAGCAGGTCGCGCTGCCGCGCCTCGCGCAGCATCTGGATGAGTTCGCTGCGGTCCCGGGGCTCGCCGGCCAGGGCCTGTGTCAGGCGCTTCAACCAGCGGCCGGTGCCGGGACCGTCGGTACTCGGAGGGTTGTTGTCGTCGGTCATGTGTATAGAGCTTATCTCATAATTCCGCGCGGCATCATGAGACAGGCTCTTATGATAAAGGCAAATCTGCGTAGGGATTCATATAGCCGAGGCGAGCGAGAATCTCCACCTCCAGCGCCTCCATAACCGCAGCCTTGGCTCGATCCATATGGTCGTAGCCTAGCAGATGGAGCGTGCCGTGCACGACCAGGTGAGCCCAATGCGCACTCGCCGGCTTGCCCTGTTCCGCCGCCTCGCGGGACACGACAGGCGCGCAGACGACCAGGTCGCCGAGCGTCGATGCGCGCAGGCGGGGCGGCAGCCCGGCAGCAGGCCCCACAGGGAAGGACAGCACGTTCGCCGGCCGATCGTGATGCCGCCAGGTCCTGTTCAAATATTGCGATTCCGCATCGTCGACGATGCGTACGGTCAGCTCGGCCCGCTCGCGCCTGCCCTCGAGGGCAGCCGCAACCCAGCGCTCGAAATCCGCCTGTCCCGGCAGGTCGCTGGCTTCGCAGGCCACCTGCAGTGCCAGATCAATCTTCACCCGCCGTATCCGTCTGATGACGCTCATAGGCTTCGACGATGCGCTGCACGAGCGGGTGGCGCACGACGTCGCGCGCCGTAAACCAGGTGAAGCCCACGTCGGCGACATCCTTCAGAACTTCAACGGCATGCCTCAGTCCCGACTGCACGTTGCGCGGCAGGTCGGTCTGCGTCACGTCGCCGTTGACGACCGCGCGCGAGCCGAAGCCGATGCGCGTCAGAAACATTTTCATCTGCTCGATGGTGGTATTCTGCGCCTCGTCGAGGATAACGAAGGAGTCGTTCAACGAGCGGCCGCGCATGAACGCGAGCGGCGCGATTTCGATGGCATTGCGCTCGATGAGCCGCGCGACCCGCTCGAATCCCATCATTTCGTACAGCGCGTCGTACATCGGCCGCAGATACGGGTCGACCTTCTGCGACATGTCGCCGGGCAAAAAGCCGAGCCGCTCGCCCGCCTCGACGGCTGGCCGCACGAGCACGATGCGCCTCACGGCGTCGCGCTCCAGCGCTTCCACGGCACAGGCCACCGCGAGATAAGTCTTGCCCGTGCCGGCCGGGCCGATGCCGAAGCACAGATCGCGTTCGCGGATGTTCGCCAGATAGTCGCGCTGGTTCGTGCCGCGCGCGCGGATAGTCACGCGGCGGGTCCGCACGAGGCTCGCGTCCGGCGAAGCCTGCTCCGCCGCGGAAGGACTGTCATTCTGCACGTCACGCACATCGTTCACCTGCTGCAGGCAGCTATGCACGCGCTCGGCATCGAGCGATTCCGACGCGGTGAGCTTGAACAGCCGGCGCAGCACATCCCCGGCGGCGCTCGCCGATGCGGACGGGCCGAGCAGCCGGAAGCGGTTGCCGCGATTGTTGATCTCGATGCCGAGACCCCGCTCGATCTGGCGCAGATGGCGGTCGAACGGTCCACAGAGATTGGCGAGGCGGCGGTTGTCGGCAGGCTCGAGCACCAGGTCCTGTGGCGAGGCCGGCTCTTGCTTGATAGCGTCTTCCCGCATCATCCGATCGATACAGAGGTCTGCGCAGGTCTGACCCCTTCGACGAGCCGGCCGCGCAGCGAATTGCGCAGCGCCTCGGTGATGCGCACATCGGCGAAGCGTCCGATCATCGCGGCGTCGCCGTCGAAATTCACCCAGCGGTTGTTCTCCGTCCGTCCGGCAAGCTGGCGCGCGCTCTTGACCGACAAGCGCTCGATGAGCACGCGCTCGACTTTGCCCACCATGGCGCGGCTGATCGCCTGCGCCTGGCCGTTGACCAGCGCCTGGAGCCGCTCGAGACGCCGCTGCTTGAGCTCGTGCGAGAGCTCGTCGGGAAACGATGCCGCTGGTGTGCCGGGGCGCTGGCTGTACAGAAAGCTGAAAGACTGGTCGAAGCCGACCTCGGCGATGAGGGCCAGGGTTGCCTCGAAATCGGCATCGGTCTCGCCCGGAAAGCCGACGATGAAATCGGACGAAATGGAGATGCCGGCGCGCGCTTCACGCAGGCGGCGTATTTTCTGCTTGTATTCAAGCGCTGTATGGCCGCGCTTCATAGCAGCGAGCACACGATCGGACCCGCTTTGTACCGGCAGATGCAGAAAGTTCGCAAGTTTGGGCTCTTCGGCGTACGCGCGGATCAGTGACGCCGAGAATTCGTTCGGGTGGGAGGTCGTGAACCGGATGCGCTCGATTCCGTCGATCAGCGCCACGTAGCGTATCAGCAGCGCGAGATCGGCCAACGCGCCGTCGTGCATCGGGCCGCGGTAAGCGTTGACGTTCTGGCCGAGCAACGTCACTTCGCGCACGCCCTGCTCTGCCAGACGCACGACCTCGGCCACGACATCGTCGAAGGGGCGGCTCACTTCCTCGCCTCGCGTATACGGCACGACGCAGAAAGTGCAATAACGGCTGCAGCCTTCCATGATCGAGACGAATGCGGTCGGCCCCTCGGCGCGCGGTGCCGGCAGATGATCGAATTTCTCGATCTCGGGAAAGCTCACGTCGACGACGGGGTAACCGTTGGCGCGGACATCATCGAGCATCGCCGGGAGGCGGTGCAGCGTCTGCGGGCCGAAGACGAGGTCGACGCAGGGCGCGCGCCGCGTGATGGCGGCGCCTTCCTGGCTCGCGACACAGCCACCGACACCGATCAGCACTCCGGGCCGCCCGGCCTTCAGGCAACGCCAGCGTCCGAGCAGCGAGAAGACCTTCTCCTGAGCTTTCTCGCGCACCGAACAGGTGTTCAGCAGAAGCACATCGGCCTGGGCGGGATCCGCCGTGAGCTCGAAGCCGTGGCTCGAATGCAGCACGTCCGCCATCCTCGCGGAGTCGTACTCGTTCATCTGGCAACCGAAGGTCTGGATGTGCAGCTTGCCGGACATGTCCTTTCCGCGCTGGCGACGCTTACGACGCTACTCCGTTCGCAGAAACTTTTCCATCCGCAGGGCCGGCTTCAGCCGGCCGCAGCCGATCCGGGCTGCATCGCGAACTCAACGGATGTAGCCCATGCTCTCGAGTTTCACGATGATGCGGTGCGCGGCGTTATCCA
>JACDCP010000126.1 GCA_013817465.1 Gammaproteobacteria bacterium
CAGGGATAGCGTTGATGAGCTCCAGGCCCGCCAATGGGCCGTCACGCATCGCTACCGCTGCAGCACGGTTCAGCTCGATCACGGGCGACGGGTTCGCCCGTTCGAGCACGTCGTAAATTCCGACGATCTGGGCCCAGTCGGTCGCGGCAGCGCTTTGCGCTTCGGCGTGTACCGCCGCGATGGCCGCCTGGAGCGTGTAGGGGCCGAAGCGGCGCGACGACAATGCCTGCTCCAGCAGCGCCGATCCTTCCGCGATGTGATCCCGGTTCCAGAGCGAGCGATCCTGTTCGTCCAGCAGCACGATCTCGCCGGCCGGCGAGCTGCGCGCCGCGCGGCGCGATTCGTGCAGCAGCATCAATGCCAGAAGCCCCACCGACTCAGGCTCCGGTAGCAGCTCGACGAGCAGTCTTCCGAGACGGATCGCCTCGCCCGAAAGATCGTGACGCGTCAGCGCCGCGCCCGATGTGGCCGAGTACCCCTCGTTGAAGACGAGGTAGATCACGTGGAGCACGGTGTCGAGCCGCTCCGGCAGTTGGGCCTGTGGCGGCACCTCATAGGGAATGCCCGCGTCGCGGATTTTCGTCTTGGCGCGCACGATGCGCTGGGCAAGGGTGGGAGCGGCGGTGAGGAAGGCGCGCGCAATCTCCTCCGTCGTCAGGCCGCAGACCTCGCGCAACGTCAGCGCCACCTGGGCATCCGGCGGCAGGGCCGGATGGCAGCAGGTGAAGATCAAGCGCAGCCGGTCGTCCTCCAGACCCTCGTCGTCCGATGCCGCGGGATCACCGGCGGCGGCGTCCAACTGATCGGCGAGCTCCGCCTGCGAAGCGTCGAAGCGCGCGCGCCGGCGCATGTCGTCGATGGCCTTGAAGCGGCCGGCCGAAACGAGCCACGCCCGCGGATTGTCGGGCATGCCGTCCCGCGGCCATTGCTCCAGCGCCGCCCTGAAGGCGTCGTGCAACGCCTCCTCGGCCAGGTCGAAGTCGCCGAGCAGACGAATCAAGGTGGCGAGAACGCGGCGCGACTCGGAGCGATAAACGGCGTCTACCGAATCCCTTGCGCGCTCGGCCGCGGTCTTGCGCATCGGCGGCGGTCCCGCGGTCACTGCTGAAAATGGGGACATTCCTGATTTTCGCGAAGAAAATCAGGAATGTCCCCATTTTCCCGCGCCTCCCGTCGCGTCATCGAGATTTCCGGCGAGCGAGCTTCTCCCACCGCTCCGGCGGCGTCGGTGGAATCTCGACGCCGAGCTTGTTCAACAGGGAAACGGCATCTGCCGGCGCCCGTACCTTCACATCATTGTCGAAGTAGACGTACACATCGCGGCTGCGACGCTTGCGAGCGGGCTTGACGACCTGCGCATCCGGCGCATCCTTGCCGCGCGTCCAGCAGCGGATTTTATTCGCCCACGTATCCAGCGCCGCATCCGTGTAACCGCTCACGTAGATCTTCTTGTCGCCATGCAGGCGCACGTAGATGAAGTCGGACGTCACATCTTCCATGAACGGCCACTTGCCCGCCATGTCGGCGACGACGAGCGCAATGTCGTGCTTCCGCAAGAGCCGGATGAAGCGTTCGTCATTGAAACTGTCGTGCCGGATTTCAACCGCGTGCCTGAGCGGGCGGTTCTCGTCGATCCGCATCCAGCTTCGTCCTTTCACCTTGTCATCATGGCGCCGTGCGAGCTTTTCCGCCCACTGCGAATCGGGCGGGAGCAATTCGAAGAATGCCTCGAACCGGTCCAGATCCAGCGAGAAATTCGGCGGGAACTGCCACAGAAAAGGCCCGAGCTTCTCGTTCAGGCGCAGCACGCCTGAGGCGAAGAAGTTCGCCAAAGGCGCCTCGATGTCGCGCAGTCGCTTCATGTGTGTGATGAACCGGCCGCCCTTGACCGAGAACACGAAGTCCGCCGGCGTCTGCTCGTACCAGTCGTGGTAGCTCTGCGGCGTCTGCAGCGAGTAGAACGAGCCGTTGATCTCGATCGAGTTGACCTGCCGGCTGGCGAACTCCAGCTCGCGCCGCTGGGCCAGGCCTTTCGGATAGAACTTGCCTCGCCAAGGCCCGTAACGCCATCCCGAGATGCCGATACGAATATTTCCCTGCTTCTTCAAAGTGTCCACCATCCCGCGCTTGTGCATGCGGCCTTCAGTCGCCAACTCTTGTTCCGGCCAGCATAAACAGCGGCCAGATCACGTCCCGGCTCCCGTCAGCCTCGCTCCACACGATGTTCAGTTCCCGCCGCAGCCAGACCACCGGATCGCTGCCTTTCTCCTTCCGGTAGCGTTGCACGGCCGACCAGCTACCGATGTAGGCGAGAAATTCCGTCAGCGTCCAGCGCTTGAGCATGTGGAATCGGGGTACGGGAAGGCCCGCGAAGGGAAAATCGATATCCCTGTAGGCATTGTCGATGTGCCGGCGTTCCGCCGGCCAGTATGGACCGATGATCTCGGCATCGAATCGGTCAATCACCCGGTCGATAGCCGGAACGATGCGCGTCAGGCCGTAACCCCACATCGCCAGCACGCCGCGCGGTTTCAACGCGCGGCGTGCTTCCGCGTAAAACGTCGGCAGGTCGAACCAGTGCGCGGCCTGGGCGACGGTAATCATGTCGAGCGAGGCCTCGGGCAGGCCGGAAGCTTCGGCCGGCGCCACGGCATAACGGATCTTCTCGTGCGCCCGCGCGTTGGCAATCTGCTCGCTACTGGCATCGGTGGCGTGCACTGCGTCGAAGTATTCCGTCAGGGCCAGGGCGGCTTGCCCGCTGCCCGTGGCGCAATCCCACACCGTGTTACGTGCCGGCGCCTGCTGCGCCAGCCAGGCGAAAAGCGCCTCCGGGTAGTCGGGCCGCGCCGCCGCATAGGCGGCGGCATGTCCGGAAAAATGATCCTTGAACATGATTGTTGCAGGGTCGAAAAAAGCGCCGGGCCATTGCGCCGCCGAAGACGGCAATCGCGGCGATGCACCCAGCCAGCGCTGCGTCGTTCGTTAAGCCAATTATGCCAAGAAACCGGGCATAAATGACTTAATCAGCCAAGCGGGATTGTTTGACTGGCGGCAAAGTATTTCCAGAACCTTCGAGGTGCGGCGAGTCGAGCCACATTCGATCGATTTACGCACTCTCCACGAGGCGCAGCGCATGGTGCTCGAGCAGCTCCAGAGCCAGTTCGACCTGCTCGAGGTAGGTGCGAAAGTTCAGCACCGCGAGGCGCAGCGTGAAACGGCCGTGGAGCTGCGTCGAGGAGATGTAAATCCTGCCGTCATTCTGCACCGCCGCGGCGAGGCGGCGATTGAACTCATCGACGTCGCCCCGTTCGGGCACGTAGCGATAGGTCACGACGGACAAATCGGGCGTGGGCCCGACTGCCCAGTGCGGCTGTTCGCTGAGGCATGCGTGAAAATGCCGGGCGAGCAGCAGCTTCTCCTCGAGCGCGGCACGAAACGGTGCGAGGCCGAACAGCTTCAGCGGCAGCCAGAGCCTCAAGCCCCGGAACGGGCGGCTCAGCTCGGGCGAAAGATCGGCCGGCGAGAGCTCGACGTCCGGACGCTGCGCATCCTGCATGTAGTTGGCGTGATAGCGGTTCGCTACAGCCAGGTGCTCGCGATCGCGCATGAGCAGTGCGCCGCTGCCGTACGGCAGGAACAGCCCCTTGTGCGGATCGATCACCGTCGAATCCGACTGCTCGATGCCGGCGAGCGTCTGACGGCCCGGCTCGCAGAGCAGAAATGCGCCACCGTAAGCGGCATCGATGTGCAGCCACAAGCCTTTCGCCGCGGCGATTTGCGCGATCGTGCCCAATGGATCGACGGCACCGACGTCCGTGCTGCCTGCCGTCGCGACGACCATCCACGGCAGCAACCCGGCGCGGCGGTCCGCCTCGATCCGCGCCGCCAGCGCATCGGCCTCCATGCGCCAGCGTTCATCGACCTCGATAATGCGGTGCACGCATTCTTCCAGGCCGGCGAGCCGCAGCGCCTTGCCGACGGAGTGATGGGATTGCTCGCTGAGATAGACGACGCGGCGCGTCAGATCGGCCGCCCGCACGCCATGCGCCTCGCGCGCGGCGACGATGCCGCTCAAGTTGGCGATGCTGCCGCCGGAGGTCAGGTCGCCACCTGCTGTCCCGGCCGGATAGCCGACCAGCCCGGCCAGCCAACCGACGAGCTGCATCTCCAGCCGCACCGCGCCCGGCGCTGCATAGAACACGCCCGCGTAGCGATTGGTGACATCCGCGAGAAAATCGCCCAGCGCAGCCGGATAGAGCCCGCCGCCCGGGATGTAGCCGAACGCGCCGGGAGAAGCGGGATTGATCCCCGGCGCATCGACCTCGCTGCCGAGGATCGCCAGCACCTGCTCGATGTCGGCCGGCTCCTCGGCAAAAGGCTGCACCAGCGCGCCCACCGGATTGTCGAACCCGGGCCGGTAAGCCGGCAGCTCGCCGAGGCGTTCGAGAAACTGCTCCGTGTAGGCGCTCGCCGCATCGCGCAAAGCAGTGCGTTGCGCCGCATCCGGATCGAGCCGCCGGGCGTCCCGTTCGAGGGCCTGGATTCTTTCGCGCACTGATCGCTTCCGGTGAACGTCGCGCAGCATGCTACACGGCGGCGCATGTGACGGTCATCGCATGTAGCGTGAGGACGACCGTTCGGCGGACCAAAATGGCATTCTTGAGACCGCCTTCGGCGTCGCGCGCCACCCGCACATCGTATTCCCGATTCCGCGCACGCCGTTCCATTTCCGGACACTGCACCGGTGCCGTTCGCGCTCCGGAGCCAGTATTCACCGCATTCAGCGAGATGCTATTGCAGGTCCGCGGGCCGGGGGTGCTGGTGCCGCGCGAAATCCGCTGGATCGCCGCGGCCAGCGAGGCGCGCGTCGACCGCGTGCTGGTCAAGCCGGGTGCGGTGGTCACGGCTGACACGGCGCTGGTTGAAATGAGCAATCCCGAGCTGGCGCAGGATGTCTCCGAGGCGCGCGCGGAAGTGACCGCCGCGGAAGCCGACTACGCCGCACCGCAGGTGCAGTTGCAGTCGCAAGTGCTCGACCAGCGCGCCGTGCTCGCCGCCGCGAATGCGGAATACGAGGGCGCGCGCCTGCAGGCCGAGGCGCAGGCCGAGCTCGCCGACGCGGGCATCATTCCTGCTATCGAATTCCGCCGCGACGAACTTGCCGCCGGACAGCTCGAGGTCCGTCTGGACGTGGAGCGGGAGCGGGTCCAGTACATCCAGGATTCCGTGGACGCGCAACTTCTCGCGGCGCGTGCCCGACTGGAGCAGCAGCGTCAGAATCTTGCGCTGCGTGAAGAACAATTTGCCAACCTGCAGGTGCGCGCCGGCATCGAAGGGGTATTGCAGGCATTGGAAGTCGAAGCCGGCCAGCGCGTGACGCCGGGCACGAACATCGCGCGGGTTGCACGTCCCGATGAGCTCATGGCCGAGCTGCGCATTGCGGAGACTCAGGCCAAGGATATCCGCCTGGAGCAGCCCGTCGAGATCGACACGCGCAACGGCACCGTGGAGGGCCGTGTGATACGCATCGATCCGGCCGTGCGTGAGGGCACCGTACAGGTGGACGTGGACATCGTCGGCGAGCTGCCGCCCGGTGCGCGACCGGATCTTTCCGTCGACGGCACCATCCTCATCGAACGTTTCGACGACGTGCTGCATGTCGGCCGGCCTGCCTTCGGCCAGCCGGAATCGACACTGCGCCTGTTCCGCGTGCAGCCGGAATCCGGCGTCGCGATGCGCGTCCCGGTGACGCTCGGCAAGGTTTCCGTCAACCGGGTGCAAATTCTGGCAGGGCTGAATGAAGGCGACCGCGTGGTGCTGTCCGACACCTCGCAGTGGGACTATCACGACCGCATCGAACTGAACTGAGTCAAGCAGGGGAAGACAACGATGAGCGACATGCAGCAGGCACTGGCGGAAATCGACATCGCGGTATTCGCCTTCGACGGCTCGCAGCGCCTGATGCTGGTGAATCGCGCCGGCGAGCGTCTGATGCATGGCACGCGGCCCTCGGCGACACGGCGGCGGCGCTGGAACTGGACGACCTGCTGGTTGCCGAGCGCAGGCAGATTGTGGCACGCCGCTTTCGCGGCGGCAGCGGCCGCTGGGATGTATGGACCGGCAGTTTCCGCCAATCCGGCCTGCCACATTTCCTGTTGGTCATCTCGGATCTGTCGCGCGCATTGCGCGAGGAGGAACGCAAAGCCTGGCAGCGGCTGGTGCGGGTGATGGGCCATGAGCTCAACAATTCGCTTACGCCGATCAAATCCATGGCGTCCACGTTACGCACGCGCCTCGCCGACGGCGCGGCCGTCGATTCGCTGCGCGACGATCTGGATAAGAGCCTCAACATCATCGCTTCGCGTGCGGAGGCTCTCGGCCGTTTCATGACTGGCTCCACCATGCTAGCGCGACTGCCGGCGCCGCGGCGCAAGACCGTGCGGCTGCGTGCGCTCGTGGAACGCGCCGCAGCCATCGACCCGCGCTTGCCTGTCCATATCGAAGGCGAGGACGCGGACATTGCCGTCGATCCCGATCAGCTCGAACAACTGATCATCAATCTCGTCAAGAACGCCGTCGATGCCGGTGGCCCCGACGGCGCAGTGCATGTGCGCTGGTCGCTGGACGGCGGCATGCTGCGACTGGAGGTGCTGGATTCAGGGCCGGGCCTGTCCGGCACCATAATCTGTTCGTGCCGTTTTTCACGACCAAGCCGGGTGGCACGGGCATCGGTCTGGTGTTGTGCCGGCAGATCGCCGAAGCGCACGAGGGCACGCTGGCGCTGGAAAATCGCAATGACGGCCCGGGCTGCGTGGCGCGGCTGGAAATGCCGGT
The DNA here is from genome assembly GCA_013817465.1 of Gammaproteobacteria bacterium. GTDB lineage: Bacteria > Pseudomonadota > Gammaproteobacteria > Steroidobacterales > JACDCP01 > JACDCP01. Next base: position 6,835 of record JACDCP010000126.1, read on the forward strand.
GGCGTGAATTCCCGCACTGGACTGGCCGGCGATAGCAAAGGGTTGACCGTTCTCCTGCGCGTGAGCACTCACCCAACGACTAGCGAATAGCTGGTGCTGCGTCCGCCGCCGGGATCCTTTTTCAGCGCGCGGCGTTCGACCAGATCGAGAATGTCACGGTATGCAGTATCTTGCGAGCATTTGGTGAGCTTTGCCCATTTGGAAGAGGTGAGTTTGCCCTCAAATCCGTCCAGCAATCTGTTCAGGACTTTGATCTGGCGTTCATTCAAAGGCGCCCTGGCGAAGCGTTCCCAGAATCGTGCTTTCTCGAGCACAGAGCCGAGAGTACCCTGAGCACCTTCAATCGCGCGCTGAAGGCAGTTCAGAAACCATGCCTGCCACTGCGTAACATCGAGCTCGCTTTTCTGCGTCCGTTCCAGCGTCCGGTAGTAGTCTTTGTGTTCCCGGCGGATTTGCGCGGACATGCTGTAAAAGCGCTGGCGGCTGTTTTCGGCGCGGGCGAGCGTCATATCGGCGATCGCGCGGGCCATCCGTCCGTTGCCGTCATCGAAGGGGTGGATGGTCACAAACCATAAATGCGCCAGTCCTGCTTTGAGCAGCGGGTCAATCTCTCCCGGCACCTCAAACCATTTTAGAAAGCTTGCCATTTCATCGGACACACGCACGGCGGGCGGCGCTTGGTAGTGCACGTTCTCGCGGCCCATCGGGCCGGACGTAACTTGCATCGGGCCGCCGCTGTCATTGCGCCAGGCCCCGACGCTGATTCTCTCCATGCCGCTGCGGCCAGTCGGGAACAGCGCAGCGTGCCATGCGGACAACCGCTCTTCTGTAAGCGGCTCGTCATATCTGGCCGTCGCATCGAGCATCATTTCGACGACGCCTTCGACGTTACGGTCGGCCGGAATGAGGCCACCGACATCCATGCCAAGCCGTCTTGCGATTGATGATCGGACCTGGTCCGGCTCTAACTTCTCGCCCTCGATCTCGCTCGACTTGACCACATCCTCGGTCAGCGTTTGAAGGTGCGCTTCGCTGCGGAAATCAAAACCGAGTGCGTCCATTTTGCCGAGCAGGCGTCCCTGTTCGCGTGAGACCTGCGCGAGAAGTCTGGACAGGCCCTGTTCGTCCCAGGTGAACGCGGGCCACTCTGATTGTTCCCAGAGATACATTTCATAATATCCGCATAATGTGCGGAGATTATGATTGATATCCTCCGCACTCGCAAGATAAATCTACGCATTCTATGCGGAGATTAGGCACCGTATTCTCCGCATCCCTGCGATTCGGGTCGGCTCATAGCTCGGCCGCCATCACCTCGAAGTGGTTGACTTGGTGCGCCACAATCGGTTCGTTTTTGCGTTGATCCTGCCACGATCAATCCGCGGTGTTGACCGTCACTTCGGTCTTGACCGAGTTGGCGATGAAGCATTGCCCGTGGGCTTCATGATGAAGGCTATCTACTTCTTCGCGCGTCGGCGCCCGGCCACCGTGGTATTCGATACGAGGGTTGAGGACGACGTTGCTGATCCACAGGACGCCCCGTTCGTTCTTGCTCATCGTGCCGACGGCCGCGTCTTCGTAGCTTCGGACTGCGAACCCCTTGCGCGAGGCGACGTAGAGAAACGATAGCATGTGACAACTGGCAATGGCTGCCACGAAAGCCTCTTCGGGATCCACGTTGGCTGGATTGGACATGGGAAGCGGCACGACTGACGGCGATGCCGATGCCGGCACGCTGCAGCCGCCATCGAATGTCCATGCATGTTCACGGGAGTACCGGCCTTTCAAAAAATCTTCGCCGTCGGTGAGCTGCCACTGGAGGAATGCTTTATGTTCGGACATGTCTTTCTCCAATGGAGGGACGCGACTTCGCCCACTCGACATGATGCGTCACCGTCCGTCATCCTCGCGGTGCCGATGTTCGTGCAGGGCCGCGCTTCGTAGGGGCGTACGAGGTTCAGAGG
>JACDCP010000127.1 GCA_013817465.1 Gammaproteobacteria bacterium
GCCGACGACCTCGAGCTTGCTCGTCTTGTGGCCGCCGGCAAAACTGAGCTTGTATTCCTTGCCGCCGCGCCTGACCCAGACGTCCAGATGTTTCGACAGCGCGTTGACGACCGAGACACCAACGCCGTGCAGCCCGCCGGCGAACTGGTAGCTTCGGTTGGTAAACTTTCCGCCGGCGTGCAGCCGTGTCAGGATCAGCTCGACGCCCGGAATCTTTTCGCCGGGGTGCAGGTCCACGGGCATGCCCCGGCCGTCATCGCTGACCTGCAGCGAGCCGTCCCCGAACAAGCTCACCTCTATGCGCCGGCAATGACCGGCGATCGCCTCGTCCACGCTGTTATCCACGACCTCGTGGGCGAGATGATTGGGACGCGCCGTATCGGTGTACATGCCCGGCCGGCGCCGCACCGGATCGAGGCCGCTCAGAACCTCGATGTCGGCAGCATCGTAAGCACGACTCATGGATAACCTGACAACAGCCTGCTAGTCGAGATCGCCGACCAGCGATTCGCGGACGGCGTCGGGCAGCGCGCCGGTGGCATGCCGATACGCATCGTGGTCGATGCCTGCGGCCAGGGCCGCGCCGTGCTTGAGGCTCGCGATCATGTCAATATCGAGGTCGAAACGCAGGAAATGCACGGACGAGGTTTTTTCCGCCGTCGCGCGCTCCATGTCCTCGTCGGCAACTGCCCGGACGCGCTCATGCCCGTCGACCTGCACCCAGACGAGATCCTCGATCCCGACCAGCCGCGCCAGCGCCGCCTTGCGCTCATCGGCGTCGGGGAACTCGATCATCAGCGTCGCCTTCAGGTTGGCGCCGTCGGGGATCAGCGGATTGTACGCCTCGAGCTCGTCCCGGATGCCTCGCTCCTCGAAGATGCGCTCGACGCGCAACATCTCCTGTACCTGATACTGAATCGTCAGTCGATCCTCGAAGTGCAGCATCGCATGACTGCCGATCATCAGCTTGCGGTGTTTCTTGTGCGCCAGGACGCGGCGGCGAAACTCCACGCGCCGGCGCGCGTATTCCTCGAGGCTCATGAGATCCCGGGTTTCGAGCTTTGCGGCCATCGGTTGCGTATCATTCCATGTAGGGCCGGTTTCAACCGGCCATGCGCGCCGAACTAAACGGCGGAATGAATTCCGCCCTACATCGCCGATTTCATCAAATGCCGTATGCGCGGCGCAACAGGCCGAGCGGATGGGTTGCACCGACGGCGCCGCCCGTGCCCTCCTCGATCTGATAAGCCGCCATCGGGCAGTCGCTCGTGAAGTGCCTTGCCCCGGCGTCCTGCGCGCGGCGGAAAACCGGCCGGCCGATCTTCATCGCGGTGTCGTGAAATTCACGTTTGACGGCATAGGTGCCGTCATGCCCGGAACAGCGTTCGATGGGCTCGATGGTCGTATCCGGGACGAGCGCCAGCAGCTCGCGCGTCTTGAGTCCGATGTTCTGCACGCGCTGATGGCAGGGCACGTGGTAGGCGATCCTGCCGAGCGATTCGCTGAACTCCGTCTGCAGAGCGCCCGCCTTGTGCCGCAGCATCAGATATTCGAAGGGATCGTAAAACGCATCGCGCACGCGGGCGACAGCTTCGTCGCCGGGAAACAGCAGCGGCAGCTCCTGTTTGAACATGAGAACGCAGGACGGCACCGGTGCGACGATGTCCCAGCCGGCCTCTGCCCATTGCGCGAGCCGCGGTATGTTCGATTGTCCGAGGCGCTCGACACTGGAGAGGTCGCCGAGCTCGAGCTTCGGCATGCCGCAGCAGCGCTCATCGCTCATCAGGCGCACCGGCACGCCGTTGTGTTCGAAGACGGCCACCAGATCCTCGCCGAGCGCGGGCTCGTGATGGCGGCCGTAGCAGGTGCCGAACAGCAGCACCCGGCCGCAGGTGCCGCCGGCCGCGCGGCCTTCCGGCGTGTCTTCCGGCGGCATCTCGAGCACGCGGTCGCGCAGGCTGCGATCCAGCCTGCGATCGGAAAACGAGGGCAGACGGGCGGCACGATGCACGCCGGCGACTTTTTCGAGCAGCGCACGGCAGGCGCCATTGCGGTTCGCAGCGTTGATGGCCTGGACCACGACCGGGATGCCTGCCAGGGACCCCACCCGGTCCGTCGCGCTCAGCGTGCGGTCACGGAAGCTTGCGCCCTCATCCCGGAAGCGCTTCGCCTTCGCGCGCAGCATGAGCTTCGGAAAATCGATGTTCCAGGGGTGGGGCGGCACGTAGGGGCATTTCGACATGTAGCACATGTCGCACAGATAACAGTGGTCGACCACCTCGCGGAACGTTTGCGGCTCGAGCCCTTGCACTTCACCCTCGTCCGAGGCGTCGATGGCATCGAACAAGGTCGGGAACGCATTGCACAGGCTGAAGCAGCGGCGGCATCCGTGGCAGACGTCGAAGACCCGCTCCAGCTCGCTCTGCAAGCGCGCATCGTCGTAGAACTGCTCGTTGCGCCAGTCGAGGGCATGCCGCGTCGGCGCCTGCAGACTGCCCTCGCCGTGGGGTGGCCTTCCGCCGGTCACAATTCGAAGCGCGAATCAATTGGCTGGTTGAAACCGGCCCTGCAGAATCGACCTTTGCCTTGTAGAGCCGAATCCATTCGGCCTCAATCGCCCAGAGTATCCAGCGCCTTCTGGAACCGATTCGCGTGCGAGCGCTCGGCTTTGGCGAGCGTCTCGAACCAGTCGGAGATTTCCTCGAAACCTTCGTCGCGCGCCGCCTTCGCCATGCCCGGATACATATCGGTGTACTCGTGCGTTTCGCCCGCAATCGCGCTCTTCAGGTTGAGCTGCGTCTCACCGAACGGCAGGCCGGTAGCCGGATCGCCGACGGCCTCGAGATACTCGAGATGGCCGTGCGCATGGCCGGTCTCGCCCTCCGCGGTCGAGCGGAACACGGCGGAGACGTCGTTAAATCCTTCCACGTCTGCCTTGGACGCAAAATAGAGATAACGGCGATTCGCCATCGATTCGCCAGCGAAGGCATCCTTGAGATTGGTTTCTGTCTTGCTGCCCTTGAGCTCCACGGTATTCCTCCTGCCTCACCTCGTTAGACTCAGTCTAAAAACGGTATACCCGCCCCGCAGGCTTGTCAACCGGGGCGTTTGACCCCTACGGCGCGCCTGTGTAACGTGATTCGTCGACGCAAGGAGAACCGCTTGGACGACAAGATCATGGCGACGCCCGATTTCGAAACCGCGCTCGCGGAGCTCGAGAGCCTGGTGGAACGGATGGAACAGGGCGACCTCAGCCTCGAGGAAACACTCGAGCAGTTCGAGCGCGGCATCCGCCTCACGCGCACTTGCCAGACGGCCCTCAAGGCAGCCGAGCAGAAAGTCGAAGTCCTGCTTCGGCAGTCCGGCGAAGAAACAGTCGCCCCGTTCGATTCGAAAGATTAGCCGGCCGGCCGTGGACATGCAGGGGCGCCTAGCTGCCTACCAGCGCCGCGTGGGCAGTGCCATCGAAACCTGGCTTCCCGACGCCGACGACACACCCGGCCGGCTGCGCGATGCGATGCGCTACTGCGTTCTCGGCGACGGCAAACGCATCCGCCCGGTGCTCGTCTACACGACTGGCGAAGTGCTTGGCGTGCCGCTCGCTCAACTCGACGGCCCGGCCTGCGCGATCGAGCTCATTCACGCCTATTCGCTGGTGCACGACGATCTGCCGGCCATGGACGACGACGATCTGCGCCGCGGGCGGCCCACTTGCCATCACGCCTTCGATGAAGCCACGGCGATCCTGGTCGGAGATGTTCTGCAGGTCCTGGCCTTCAAGATCCTGGCGAGCGACCCGGCCATGCTGCCGGACGCCGTGCGCAGGCTGCGCATGATCGAGCTGCTCGCCGACGCCAGCGGCTCCCGCGGCATGGCCGGGGGGCAGGCAACCGACCTGGCTGCGGCCGGCAGACAACTGGACCTCGCCGCGCTCGAGCACATGCACAGACTCAAGACCGGCGCGCTGATGCACGCCAGCGTCATGCTCGCAGCCCTCAGCGCGCTTGCCCTGGACGAACGGCGTCGTGACGGGCTCTCCCGATACGCGAGCAGCATCGGGCTGGCATTTCAGATCCGCGATGACATCCTCGACGTCGAGGGCGACGAGGCGACGCTCGGCAAATCGACGGGTGTCGACCGCGCACGCGACAAACCGACTTTTCCGAGCGTCGCCGGCATGCCGGCCGCCAAGGCGCGCGCGCTGCAACTGCACCGGGAGGCCGTCGCGGCACTCGATGCTTTCGACGCATCGGCCGACCCGCTGCGCTGGCTTTCGGCATTCATCGTCGAGCGATCGAGCTAAGGAAGCGAAAATCACGCTTTTGGCGTTCCGCGCTCTGAAAAGTCCAGGATGGACTTATTCAGAGCTCCCCGAAATCAGGTGCCGGGCACCGGCAGCCCGTATAATGTTGATCATGAACACCGCCAAGCCAGCCGCAGCGCCGGACATCAGCCCGATCGAAGACGTGCAGGGCCGCGCCGACACGCGCCGCATGCCGATCAACAAGGTCGGTATCAAGGACATCTATCATCCCGTGCGAGTCAAGGATCGCACCGGCGGAGAACAGCACACGGTCGCGAGCTTCAACATGTACGTGAACCTGCCGCACGATTTCAAGGGCACGCACATGTCGCGCTTCGTCGAAATACTGAACAATCACGAGCGCGAGATTTCCGTGAAATCGTTTCGCGACATGCTGGCCGAAATGACCGAGCGGCTGGCCGCGGACTCGGGCCACATTGAAATGAGCTTTCCGTACTTCATCATCAAGAAAGCGCCGGTATCCGGGGTCGAGAGCGCAATGGATTACCGGGCGAGCCTGATCGGCGAATATGCCGCCGGCCGCACGACCATCGAGGTCAAGGTCGTCGTGCCGGTGACGAGCCTCTGCCCGTGCTCGAAGCGCATATCGGATTATGGCGCGCACAACCAGCGGTCGCACATCACCATCAAGGCGCGCATTGCCTGCTTCCTGTGGATCGAGGAGCTCATCGACATTGCCGAGCAGGAGGCGTCCTGCGAGCTATACGGCATTCTCAAGCGCCCGGACGAGAAATATGTCACCGAACGGGCGTATGACAATCCGAAGTTCGTCGAGGATATCGTGCGCGACGTCGCCGTGCGTCTCGAGAAGGACGAACGCGTGACGGCCTATACGGTTGAGTCGGAGAACTTCGAATCCATCCACAACCATTCAGCCTATGCGCTCATCGAGCGCGACAAAATAGTCGGGGCTTGAGCCGACCGCGTAAATGGGGACATTCCTGATTTACTCTCAGTCAGAGTGACAGCAGACTGCGCCGCACCGGCAGGTAAATCAGGAATGTCCCCATTTACGCGATGGGACTGTCCGTCAATCGCGTCATAGCGCCAAGCCCAACTGTAGCTTGATTGCCTGCTCGACTGCTTTCATGTCCGCCGAGGATAGGCGGGCGATGCGATTTACAAGTCGAACCTTGCTCACCGTGGTCAATTGATCAACCATGGCTTTGTGTTTTTTGCGCCTGACAGTCACATAAGCTTCGCTCGGATAAAGTCGATCGACTCGGCTCGTCAATGGAACAACCTGCAAGCGGTTGAGATGCCTGTTGCTGAAGTCGTTGCTCAGAATTGCGGCGGGCCGCTGCTTGCGGATTTCTCCGCCGACTGATGATTCAAAGCCCACCCACCAGATTTCACCGCGCTTCATCGGCTATATCGCCCACAGTGGCTTCGGACCATTCGAGGGCTTCAGCTTCGCGGCTTTCTTCCTGAGCCATCCGTTCATAGGCGGCGTCCAGATCCTGCTCGACCACGTGCGGGCGAACCAGCGACTCGATAAACCGGCTGATCCGCCGCCGCCCTATCACGTTGTGCAGCCCCTCGTAAACGCGTTCGTCGACGGTAATCGTCAGTTTTTTCACGAGAATGCGATCCGGTTGCAATACGTATAGTTACACGTATTCTAAGCTCGCGTGGCATTACCCGCAAGCTGGGCCGGATTCGTTGCCCGGAATTCCCGTCGAATAAATGGGGACATTCCTGATTTACTTACCGGTGTAGCGCAGTCTGCTTTCACTCTGACTGACAGTAAATCAGGAATGTCCCCATTTATGCCTGGCCGGTTCCGTCAAGTCGGCTCGGCGATCCGGTCGGAAGACTGCAGACGCTGGATCAGGCGGCGCAGGAATACTTTGGTGAACCGGAGCTGGCAGGCCGTGGAGACCTGTTCGAGCAACGTCGAGCTGACGCGCAGCAGCCTGACCGGGCCATCCGCCTGGATGCTTGCCTGGCGCTTCGCGCCACGCACATAGCTCGCCTCGCCGAAGCATTCGCCCGCACCGAGCCGGCCCATCTTCCGGCGCCGCGACTGCACGAGCACGTCGCCGGAAACGATTACGTAAAAACGGTCATCCATTTCCCCTTCGCGCACGATATCTTCGGTGGCCGCGTACTCACGCCATTCACTCGAACGCAGCAGCTCCCAGATCTCGCTATGCGAGAAATCATGGAAGAAAGTCAATCTGCGCAGCAGGTCGAAGCGCTCCTGCTCATCGATGGCGTCGCGCTTGCCGCGCAGCTCCTGGAACACGCGGGTCAGGTCAGCGGCAAGCTCGAGACCGCTCGCGTAACGTTTGGCCGGATCCTTCTGCATGGCGATGGCGACGATGCGCTCGAGCGCCTCGGGAATCTCACGACGCAACGTATAGATCGGCGGCGGCGTCGCGTACACGATCTGGTGCAGCAGCTTCGACAGATTGTTCGCGCGAAACGGCCGGAATCCCGTCAACAGCTCGTACATGACGGCGCCCAGCGCATAAATATCCGCGCGATGCGTGATCTCCTCGGACTGGATCTGCTCGGGAGACATGTAGCTCGGCGAGCCGGCGATGCCGTTGATCGCCGAGATTTCCGAACCGGCGACTATGGCGATGCCGAAATCGATGATGCGCACGTCGCTGTCGGTCGTGAGCATGATGTTGCTCGGCTTCACATCACGGTGGACGACGCCCCTGCCGTGGGCGTAATGCAGCGCCCGCGCGCACTTGAACATGATCTCGACGACGTCCTCGACGCGCAGGAGGTTGTCCGGCTTGCAATAAGCGGCGAGCGTGCGGGCGCCGTGCACGTGCTCCGTAACCACATAGAGCCTGCCGTTTTCCTCGCCGGCGTCGAAGGTCGGCAGGATGTTCGGATGGTGCAGCATGCCGACCATGTGCGCCTCGTTGAAGAACATCTTGCGCGCGACCGGGGAACGGTCTTCATCGCTCTCCCCGTGGTACAGCTTGATCGCGACGTCGCGGCCATAGTAGGGATCGTGCGACAGGTAGACGGTGCCGGTGCTGCCCTCACCGACCTTGTTGATGATGAAGTACTTGCCGATCTTCTGCGGCAGCGCCGCGGCGTGGCTGTAAAGTCCCCGCAGACGGGAAGAGCTGCCGTTCGCAGCGGGCGGGGGCTGTGTGGCACGCGCCGGCTTCGAGCTTGCGTGTGAAAGCGGATCCATGCGTATTCATTGCCCCTGGCCGAATCGGTGCGCAGGCAAGCCGCTTCAGAACGCGCCGGTTTTTCAGCGGCCTGTCAGCCATTGCAGTCCCACGAGCACGATGGCGGCGTATACCCCCGCGAGTGCGTCATCGAGCATAATTCCCGCACCTCCGGTCATTCTGTGATCTATGTCCCGGATCGGCCACGGCTTGAGGACGTCGAATACGCGGAAGGCGACGAAGCCGGCTAGCGCCCAGCCCCAGCCCGCGGGCGCGACCAGCATGAGCAGGAAGTAGCCGCCGATTTCATCCCAGACGATCCCGGGATGATCGTGCTCGCCGAGACGGCGCGCACTTTCTCCGCAGATCCAGATGCCCGCGGCGAGGATCGCGCCGGTCAACGCAATGCGCACCTCGAGCGCCAAGGCATGCGTCGCCTGCTCGAGAAACAGCGCGACGAGCGTGCCGGCCGTGCCGGGCGCACGCGGCGAAAGGCCGGCGCCGCCACCGAAGGCGAGAAAGTGCACCGGATCGCGAAACACGGTGCGCGGCGGTATGCGTACATCCGCGGCTGGCACACGGGTCAGAAATCTCATCTCCCGGCAACCTGCCCGCGAAAGACGGATACGTCGCCTTGTTCGAATACTGAAAGGATTCGCAGGCCGTCAAACGGGGAAATGATCGTAGCCCCCGGCGACGCGAACAGCGCGGCCCCGCGCATCGACGCAGCGAACACCGGCGCGGGCCACGATCTCGCCGACGCGCGTGCAGCCACAAGGCCAGTTGGCGGCAACGTCTGCCAGCGCGTCCGCACGCCGCGGCGGCACGGTAAAGCAGAGCTCGTAGTCGTCGCCGCCTTCCAGGGCCAGCCGGCGGGTTTCGCCTGCCTGATGGCAGGCGCGAAGGGCCGCGGAAACAGGCAGCCGCGCTGTCTCGATCACGGCGCCGACGCCGCTCGCCGCGGCCAGCTTGCCCAGATCGGCTGCGAAGCCGTCGGAAACGTCGATTGCCGCGCTGGCCAGCTCGAGCAGCGAACGCCCCTCGTTGATACGGGGCTCCGGCCGGCGAAATCGCTCCACGAGGTGATGGGCTTCGGCGGACAAGCCGCCGCCCGCCGTCTGCAGTATCCCAAGCCCGGCCGCGGCATCGCCGAGCGTGCCGGAAACAAACACGGCATCGCCCGGCGCCGCGGTGGCGCGACTCAGCCAGCCACCGGCGGGTGCGAAGCCGAGCAACTGAACGCTGACCGTCAACGGGCCACGCGTGGTATCGCCGCCGACGAGCGCAACATCCCAGGCATCCGCGAGTGCGAA
>JACDCP010000128.1 GCA_013817465.1 Gammaproteobacteria bacterium
TCGGCCCCGTTCTCGCGGAAAACGGGCGCCGGTCACAGTTTCGCATGACGGGGCCGCCGCGCAAGCTCACAGCCGGCCTGGTTCCTTGACTTGCGGGGGCCGCCCTGAAGAATCGGCACCGTGTGGCTCGTTCATGACATCGATGGCACGCGTCCCGCTGGAAAGCCGGAGGCAATCCGAGCATGAAAGCCGTGCGCTGTTTACTCCTGCTCGGGCTGCTTGCGGTGACAGGCTGCGCGACACCTCCCGCAGCGGACACTGATCCGTTTATCCTGCCGCCCGACGCGTTGTTCAGCCGGGTCCGCACCATTGCGCTGATGCCCATGGGTGTCGCTGTGTCATTGGAGCATTCCGCGAGCGTTGCGAGGCATTACGAAGCGCTGGTGACCTCACGGCTGGAAGCGGCGGGATTCGCCGTCATTCCATCGTCCGCCTACATGTCTATACACAAAGAAGTGGCCGCGTACATGAGCAGCGGGGACCTCGATGACGAGGGCAAGCGGGTCGTCAGGGATTACGCCTTGCGCGAGCTCCTCGCCCGCCATGGCGGCGACGCATTGCTCTACCCGCTGATCTCGTTGGTCGGCGTCGACCCGTCGGGCCGCTCTGCGGTCTGGCACGGCATCGAGGAATCGACGGCCGGCGAGCCAGGCTCGAAAGCTGGTGTTGCCGCGAACGGAAGGACACTTCCGGCGCTGTCGTTCATCGTTCTGCTGACGGGTACAGGCGGCGAATCGTATTACGCGGATGCAGGAGGAGTTCAGCTCCTCGCCCATTTGCGCGAAGACCGGCTCGTCGACGTCCCGCGCGACGAATTGTTGACGGATGACGCCAGAAACGAACGTGCCGTCGCACTGGCTTTGGGGCGACTGGTCAGATAAGCGCGAAGCGGCAGGAAACTTTCTCAGCTCGACGACTTATTCAGAGGTTCCCTGGCGATTGTCCGAGGTCTGGATGCTGATGTCCGGATCCTCGCCGCTGCCGTCGACCACCACTCCGGTCTCTGCCGTGTAGATATCCTTCAACAGCCGGCGCCACTCCTCGTACTGTGCGTCGACGGTGCCGGTCAGCGTGACGGTCTTGCCTTCGATGTCCACGACCATGGGCTTCAGCTCGGACTGCAGCGAGTCCGCGAGCTCGCGCAGGGCGTCTTCGTGGATCTGGCTTTCCTTGCGCCGGTCCAGCCCGCTCTTGAATATGCCGATACCGCCGACGACTCCCGCATAACCGCCGACCTGGCCGATGTAACTGTCCGCCTTACCGGCCATGACGGCGCCGCCGATGACGGTGCCTATGCCCGCGAGCATGCGATTGCGCGCAGAGCGCCGCACCTCGCGCAGCGCGATGACTTCCTCGTAGCTGTACTTTCGCCAATCATCGTAGGGTATCTGCACGTCCTGCGAGAAACCCGCGTAATGCGCGTCGAGCGTATCGATGAACAGATAGTCACGCTGGCGGATGTCTTCGACGCGCTCGAGCATCGGATCGCCTTCGGCCGGCAGGCGCTCGATCGAATAGCGGCCTTCTTGCTCGTCTTTCGCCAGATAGTTGCCGAAGGCGTAGGGAGACAGCTCGCTCGCGAAACGCAGCCGGGCGACCTGCCGGATCTCGGTCGCCGCGGGGGATCCGAGCTCCTTGCGCACGGCGAGCATGTCATTCGCCAGCGAATTGTAGATGTCCTGGAACGGATCCTCCTCGAGCTCGATATCCTCACGGTAAGCAAACTTGCTAGCGAGGTCCTCGTATTCCTTGTCCAGCCACACGCGGCCGGTGGCGTCCTCGACATGGAAGCGCACGCGAAGGATCTCGCCATCGGATTCGAGCATTTCGCCAGTGACGAGCACATCCACTGAGCTGGCATCGCGGGGCACCATGCGCACCGCGCCCCACTGGCTGGTGCTTTGCAGGGTGTCGCGGGCCTCGTAGGCGACCAGACGCGCTTCGGTCTTGCGGACCTCCGGAAACACACCCTGTTTCTCGCGCTCCGCCTCGTCCTCCGGAATGCCCGGATCGAGCACCGCCACGCCGACGTCGAGGAGCTGTTGCTCCGGAATGTCGTGCTCGGCCTCGATGACCGGCTCCGCATTCGCCTTGCGCACGTCATAGCTGACGCAGCCGCCGGCCAGCAGCGCGCACGCCAGCGCGGCCGCCAGCATGCCTGGAGGCCTTTTCACGCTGCCTGTTTTCCAGCTCACCGGCCCGTGCCCTGCTTATAGCTGCGGTATTCGTCCCAGAGCTTTTCGCGCAGCTCGGGGTCGGCCTCGTTCATCGCCGCTTCGCGAAGCTGGCGCGCGACCACGTCATCGTCGTCGCCGTCCGGAATGTCCACCGGAATCTGTGCCGGCCCTGTTCCGCTGCCGGAACCGGTTCGCGACGGGGCACCGCCGGGAACACGACCCGCGCCGGACGAGGTCCGTGCGCCGGGGTTCGGCTCGCGACCTGTCTGTATCGGCGGGGGCCCGCCGAACGTCGAATTGCCCGTCGCCGCATCACCCTGCTCTTCGTCCAGCTCCTCGGAATCGCCGGAACGGCCCGGCGCGCCGCTGCTGCTCGCGCGAATTCGCTCCTGCTCCGCAATGAGCTTGCCGTCGAAGGTCGCCAGGCTCACCTTGAGCTCGCGATCGAGCCCCGCGCGGCGTTCGTCGCCCGTCTGCAGCGCGCCGGCATCGGGGGGCAGAATGATGATTGTGCCTGTCGTACCGGCTGCGCCTCGGGCGGTTCCCTCGAGGAGCATTTCCTCGGTCAGATTCTGGTCGAGCACGATGATCTGCGCGCCACCGCGCCCGCTCACGTTGCCGCTTGCCGAGGCGAGCAGCACGCTCGCGGCATTCAGGTCGGCGCCGGCGACGATCAGCGCATTGCCCGATGAGGATGCGGCCGCCTCGCCCGGCTGCTTCGCACCGGGCTGTGCACCGTCGCCAGGCTGCTGCCCGGTCTGCGAGCCGCCGGGAGTGCCTTGACGGCCCGGCGCTGCTGCGGCCATCGTCCGACCCGAGGCTTCGAGCCGGGCACTGGCCTTCGCATAAGCCTCGGCCGCCGCCGCCAGGGCTTCGGCTGAAGCTTGCGCGGCGGCAGCTTGCGCCTGCTCCGGCGTACCGGCCTGCTCGTCACCGGCATCAGCCTGCGCGCCGGCGGCGCTCGCTTCTGGTTGATTCGCGGATTGCGCAGCCTCAGCCTCCTGCGCGGACTGGCGACCGGCCTCGACAGCCGCGACGGCCGCATCCAGCGCCGCCTGCGCTTCGGCAAGCGTCGCGCGCGCAGCAGCCAGCTCAGCTTCACTGTCGGGCGTTCCGCCCGATGCTGCGGCATCACCGCTGCTGGCATCGGCGGCCGTCGCCGTAGAATCGGCTTCAGCACTCTGCGCGCTCACCTCAGCGGTGCTCGATGGAGCACCGCTGGCAGATTGCGCCGCGGCGGAGGACTGAGCCGGATTGCTGGCCGTGGCATCCGCGGAGGCGGCGCTCGCAGCGGCACTATCGACAGACTGACTGGCAGAGGCGAGAACCTGGCGCGCGGCCGCGATCGCGGCATCGGCGCTGGCATAATCGGGCTGGCCTGGCGTCCCCTGGCTGGAGGAGGATGCGCTCGCCGAGGATTGGCTCGCGCTCGATTGCGCGGCATCGGCCTGCTGAGATGAAGACGACTGGCTCGTGCTACCCGGCTGGCCGCTCGGGCTCGAGGGGCTCGCCGGACTGGAGGGCGCGGGCAGCGACACCGAAGGCGGTTGCGGCAGCGACGGCGTCGAAGGCTGCGATGGCGACGGCGGCTGCGGCATGCTCGGCACGCTCGGCTGCGGCGCAGACGATGTCGGCGGTCGCTGCTGCGGTTGTTTCGGCTGCGGCATGGTCTTCGGCGTCTGGCAAGCCTGCAGCGCGAAGGCAGCGATAAAGGCTACCAGGCAACGGGAAAGCGTCTTGGGGATCATGGCGGGTATTCCGGTATGGCTGTTGAGGCTGCTGTGCCGGCGGTTGATCGGCCGGCCGTCGGACTGTCCGGTGGCGGGCGGTGAGCCGCAATCTTCCACAGACTTAGACACGAGGAGCGCGCAAAGTTCGCTGCAGGCCACGAGCCCGGTTCCCAACGGCGCACGCCGGGAACTAACTCGCGCGGCCAGGCTCGTAACACATAGAAATGACGCCCGACCCTTGCGCGGTGGAGCTGCGTTATCGCGCAAAGGTCGGTGGCAGTATACAACCACCAGGCTGTGAAGCGATGCAGGGATGCATCGCCATGTTCAGGAACTGCAAGTCCTTGAAAATGGTCGCAATCCGGAAATCAATTTTCGGATTGTAGAGTTACTGATTTGGCGCATCCGTACGCCGGGGCCGAGCTATCGAATCGACGCCGCTCATGACGCGCAACCCTCTTGCGCCAGCTTGTGGCCGGTCACTGGCCGCAGGCTTCATTATTCTCGTCGCGATCGCGCCCGGCGCGTGCGTGAGGACCGTCCCCGTCTACGGCTCGGCGCCTGCGCCACTTGTCGAGGCGCTCCCGCTGGACGTCGGCATCTTCTACAACACCGGATTTCGCGACGCCTCGCATCGCGTGGAGCGCCCCCGCGAACGGCCATGGGTGGTGGAGTTCGGCGCTGCCAATGCCGAGCTTTTCGACGAAGTCTTCCGCAACATGTTCGAGCGCACGGTGCACATCGAGAAAATGCCTGAGGGCGGCGGCACGGTGCCGGGCGTCGATGCGATTCTCGAGCCACGCATCGAGGAGTACGCCGTGCTGACGCCCGACGACTCGGGCCAGAAGTATTATGCGGCGTCGATCAAATATCGCATCCATTTGTTTGCGCCGGACGGCGGGTTCATCGCATCATGGCCCGTGAACGCCTACGGCAAGAGTCAATGGCGCGCGTTCCGTGACAAGCAGGCGCTGCGCCAGGCGAGCCTGCTGGCGATTCGCGATGCTGCCGCCGCGCTCGCGCTCGAGTTCGATGATCAGCAGCAGGTGCAGGCCTGGCTGCATGACAAGGGGGTGCTGCGTGCACAGGGAAACTGAACATAACCGGTTGCAACTTCTCGGGAGCGCGCTGGCCGCGTTGCTGGGCGGTTGCGTGACGGCGGATGTCGAGCAGTTCCGGCAGTCGGGCACGGGCATCGAAGAAAACGAGGCCGTCGTGATCCTGACCCGCACGGACTACTCCGATGAGCAAGCCGAGGTGGGGTTCACGAAGTGCATGGGCGATGCGCTCGCCCGCGGCCAGCAACCGTTGACGCTGCACTCGCAACAGGAATTCATGGACGGCCTGTTTCCGTATTTCGAGCCGAGACTCGCGCCTACCAGCGCCGACGCGCTGCCCGAGCTGCTGGGTCATCCAGGTGTGGCCGAGAAAATCGCCGAGACCAGCGTGCGCTATGTCGTCTGGGTCGACGGCGGCACCGAGACGGTCGATCAGGGCGGCAGCATGACCTGCGCCTTCAGCCTTGGCGGCGGGGGCTGCTTCGGCCTCAACTGGTGGGAGCGCGACTCCTCCTACGAAGCGTCGATCTGGGACCTGAAAAACCCGGGCGCCGCCGGCAACATCAGCGCCGACGCCTCCGGCACGTCTTACGTGGCCGGTCTCATCGTGCCGATCCCGATCATTGCGCGCACGCAGAAAGCTGCCTGTGAAGGACTTGCGCAGCAGCTCAAAAAATTCCTCGTGGCGGAAGATGCGACGGGCCAGCAAAGGGTCGCATCGCCAGACCCTTAACAGGATGTTGAAAAAGCCATCCATGGCTTTTTCAACTCTGCGATCCGAAAAGTGTGATTTTCGGATCGCGAGCACCACCCTCCCGATCAATAACCCGAAGGCACCGCCGGGATGACCTGGTGCAGGCGCATCCCGGTATCCACGGGCTCGCCTCCCGTAACACGCGGCCGGTAGATTGCCTCGTACAAACGTTTTCGCACGAGAAACATCTGCTCGAGCGGCGCGTCCGCGTCGACAATCGTCACGTCGGACACCCGACCGTCCGCTCCCACCGTAAATTCGACGTCGACATATCGTTCGCGGAGCTCGCGATAGTCGATTTCGCGAAACGGCACCGGTGGAATCGGCTCGTAGGATGGCATCGGAGGAAACCGCAGGTTCACCGGCCGGCCGAACAGGGCTTCCATATCGTCGGCTGAACTCGCATCGCTTGCGAGCAAGCCCCACGCTTCAGCGTAAAACTTCTGTGCGGCCTGCGCTTCATTCGCCTGAATGAACCAGTCACCGAGGTTGACGAGGGCATTCACGCGCTCGGCAATGCCGGCATCCGGTTGGCGCTCGATAATCGACAGGACCCGTTCGAGGGCTTCCTCGGCCTCGCCGAGACGATGGCCGTTCGCAGCGCGGGCCGTGGCGAGCCCGTTCAGCACCGGTACGAGCTGTGGATCGTACTCGCCGAGTTCGCGCTCGAGCACTCCCAGCGCTCGCTCGTACAGTATGACGGCGCCGGGGTGCTGGCCCGTCTCGAGATACCAGTCCGCCAGCTCGCGTATTGCCGGCGCCATCTCGAGGCTGGCGCGACCGTAGTGGTGCTCGGCGATGCGGAATGCGCGAATCTTGGCGCGATTGGCTTCCAGCAATTTCCTGGCGCCGAGGAAACTGTCCGCCAGACCGTCGACGACTTCGAGCTGATGCAGGGTGTTGATGCCATCGACACGATGCCAGATATGCCTGGCGCGCTGGAACGATTCTACTGCGTCGCTGTAGCGCTGCTGCGCGAGATGCATTTCGCCGAGGCCGGAGAGCGGCTCGATGAGCCGGCGGTCGTAGGGGCCGTCCGCGGCTTCGATGAGTGAAATGGCCCGCTCGTAATGGTTCGCGGATGTCGCGTATTCGCCGGCGATACCCTGCACTTTCGCAAGATCGAGCAACGGGGCGACGAGCTCGCTGGCTTCCGTCCCCACTTCCTGCTCGGTACGCCGGACGGCACCCTCCGCGACCTCGAGCGCCTCGTCGTACTGCTCGGCCTCCAGGTGCGCTCGCACGGTCTCATGAGCCGCTTTGCGCTGTGCCTCGTCGGCCTTGCCCCAGGGCGGCACAAGCAGCGTCAGGAAAACCATCGTGACGCCGGGCCGGCAGCTCTTCGACAATCGGCAAGTCATCTGTCGCCGGTCAAACTCCCGGACAATGCGCCAGCGCAGACGCGGAGCGCTGCCACACGCCCAGCAGCCACTGCACGCTCAGCAGCCGCCGCGAAATCCGCGCGAATTGCGGCCTGACCGGTTGCCCACCATATTGGGGAAATTCTTGCACATCAGACGGGAGAGGCTCGATTCGCCGTACCGGTCGATGTAATCACGCGTGATTACGGAGGTCGGCGAAAGTGAATCACGCGTCAATTCGTATCTGGAGCCGTAGCGACTGAGCCGCGAGCCGGTGAGCTCGACCGTCTCGGGGCTGGATTGAAACTGCGAGAACTTCGGCTCGGGATCGTAGGTTTCGGTCGAAGCGCAGGCGCCGAGAGAGAGCGCCGCGAGCCCGCACAGACAGCTCGCGCAGGTCTTCGATGATTCTGGCATGTCGTTACCCTCGGGCAGGTTTTTTTCATCCACGGCCAACAGCGCCGGCGCAAGGCTGAAAAAAGTCGGCGCTGCCGAGGGTCTGACCCGGTAGCGGCCCCGGAGTTCCGGGGAGAAACGATTGTAAAAGCTACGGCGGCTCTTTCAACGTCCTGACAGGAGCGCCACCATCGGTCAGTCCCTGGGAGTGCCGCGAGGACCCCCGACCGGCTCGAACCGGCTCGCGTCGATACCGCTGCCCGACACCATGTTCGGAAACCGGCTGTGCAGGAAGCGCTGCAGATTGCTGTCGCCGGAACGCGCCATGTCGTCGTGAGTCAAAATGGAAGTCGGCGACAAGGCGCCGAGGCTCTGCTCGACCGGCGAAAGATCGCTGCCGATGCGCGAGCCGGTCAGCGCGGCCTCCCCCACGGGGGTATCGAACTTCGCGAACTTCGGCTCGGGATCGTAGACGTCGGTCGAGGCGCAGGCGCCGAGCAGGAGCATGGCGAGCCCGCTCGCGCAGCAATTCCGTACGGATTTTGAACGGTCGATGGGCATGGCGGGATTCCTCCGAATTTCCCATCAAAAGTATAGTCCACGGACACTGGAGCGCAAGCTCGATTCCTTCTCAGGAAGCGGCCGCGCGAACTTCACGCGCGCTGTCGTGTCACAAGCTGAACCGGTGGTTCGCCAACCGCCCGGATCGGTTGAGGAAGCCATGATCCATTGCCGTCGCAGTCTGTTCGCCGTGGCCCTGAGCGCGGCGTTGTCGATGCCGGGCGCATTGGCCGATTCGCTGCATAAAGCCGCCGGCGCCGGCGATCCAGGGGAAGTCGACCGTCTGCTCGAAGCCGGCGCAGATCCCGATGCCCGCGACGAGAAGGGCTACCCGCCGCTGCATTGGGCAGCCAATTACGGTGCCGTCGATGTCGCCGGGAAGCTGCTCGACGCGGGCGCCGAAGTGAATGCAAAGGCCATGCAGGACGGCGGCAGCGCCCTGCACATGGCCGCCGGCAATGGCCATCTCGATGTCGTCGCCCTACTGCTCGGGCGGGATGCCGAGGTCGATCTCAAGGACGACAGCGGGCTTACCCCGCTGCGTTGGGCGATCATGGCTGGCAAGCACGACGCCGCGCAGCGGCTGATCTCCGGAGGCGCCCACGTTAATTCGCAGGCGACGGGAAACACGACGCCGCTGCAGGCGGCGGCCGAGCAGGGCGACGCAGACACCGTCCGGCTTCTGCTGCAGAGCGGCGCCAATGTCGATACGCGTAACGATCTCGGCAGCACTGCGC
>JACDCP010000317.1 GCA_013817465.1 Gammaproteobacteria bacterium
CTCTGGATCTTCGCGGCGCCGAGGTCGCGGCCATAGGGGCTCATGGTCGAGGCCAGCAGCGCGCCGGCGCCTTCGACCTGCCCACTGGTCACGCGGCTGATCTGCACGCCTTTGGATGACCAGTTGCCGAGGATGCTGTTGAACAGACCGTCGTACAGCAGTGACTGCTGCGGCGCGAATTTGGTGTCGTCGTAGACGCGCGTGAATGGCGCGACCGGACGGCCGAGCCAGCCACGATGCTGGTGTACGCGGCTGACGTCGGATTTCGGGACGGCGGTGCCGTAGTTGGGCGATCCCGGTGTGACGTCCACAGCATATTCGTCCCACCATCCGTCCGGCGTGTAGCGCGAATGGGTCCCGAAGTAGCCATCGTCCATCAGCGTCAAAGCCAGACCCATGCGGAACGGGGCGTTGGAAGCTGGCTGCGCACCGTTGCCGGGGTAGAGCCTGGTCGGAGTCTTCGTGAGATTGTGCGTAAAACCGCCGTTCCTGGACCGCGCACCCATGTTGAACAGATAGTTGGCGACCATGGCATTGAGCTGCAGGTACTTCGGATTGCTGTTGAAGTCGCCATTGCCATAGTCGAGCCAGTTTTCCATCTGCGCGCCGTGCGCCGACGCGTAGCCGCGGCCATCGTGGACGCCGGACAAAACGTAGTGATTGGGCAGCCGGTCTGCGACCATCTGGTAGAAAGCATCCAGGCCGTCGCCCAGCCAGTTCACGCCGGCGCTGCTCAACCCGTCGTCCTTGACCAGGTCGTTGTTGGTGTCCGGGGCTGCTGAGGCCAGCTCGAAATAGAAATCGGCGTCGAACAGGACACCCGCCACCTCAGCCCCCGTCGTCTCTCCGCTCTTCGTCTTCATCAGGTTCTTTTGCAGCCAATCGGCATAAAACTGTCCGAAGGTTTTGTTGTTGCCGTCTCTGGGTGACACGGAGCTCATGTTGTATGCCCACAGCCGGGAGTCCGATCCCTGTCCCAGCACGTGCTGCGCCACGATCGAGCCGGCTCCGTGGGACACCGCGTTCGACTTGTAGCCCCGCGCCTGCAGCGTGATGGTGCCGTCGGACGGATTGCTGGATACAACCTTCGCGTGCTCTGCATTGTTGAAAGAGCCGGCCGGGGCGTTGTAGATCACCACGTACTGACCCGCCTTGATCTTCGAGGCGTCCGCGACGCGCAGAGACAAAGCGCCCGCGTCGATCGGCTGGCTGAGCGTCGTCCCCGCTTTGTACAACCAGTGTCCGGCAAAGACGTCGCAACCAGTCGAGCGTGGACCGCCCTGGCTGACGGGGCCGGTGAATGCAAATGCAACTCCGTTCGTGATGTGGCAAGTATCCTGTGTGCTATAGGATTGATACGCGCGCCCGGAGATGTGACGCAGCATCATCGTTTCCGGAGAGTAATTCGCCTGGATCGTCTTCATCTGATCGAACGCAGAGCCATGTGCATCGATGAAATGATATTTCGACAGCGCCTCGGTCGAGGCCCCGCCGATCATTTCGTGCTGCAGCACGCGAGGAAACAGGTGATGGTCCATGGCCGGCGCGGCGCTGAAAGATGACGTCGCCGTCGCCTCATTGGCGTCATCCAGATAAGGATACGCAGACCAGACATTGGTCGAAACGAGAAAAGCGGAAACGAACAGGAGCAAAAGGCGAGACGACGATTGCAAGGTGAGCATTGACGGTCCCTCGTGGATCGCGAAATCTGCGGATTGCGGCGGGCCGGAATCCCCAACCCGTCACGCGAGAGCTTCGCCCGGCCGCGAGAGCCTCATTCCGCCGCGACAGAAATTGCCCGTCGCCGGCCTGCAAGGCGCCAGCCGCACGGTTCAATGGCAGGGGATTGCTGGAGATGGCCGATACGGCCGACGCGGAATCCGCGTTGCTCTGGCAACCCCGCTGTCGTAGGCCCTTGCCCTTAGACCGGTGGCTTTGCGTCCCCACCTTTCGGTGGGTTTGCCGTTTGCAGTGGAATCGATGATGCCGCAAGGCAGCGGCTGAAACTGTGACGCCGCTCTCAGTTTACCTGCACTGGTGCCTCGCTGCGACAGCCCGATGCGCCCATCATTCGTGCGATGGTCCCATCACCGCATCGGATTCGACTCTGGTCATCAGGAAACTGGACACTGAGGCCGGCGGCAATTCGATGTGGATCGATCCCGCTGAAGAAAACTCTCCACTGGATATCCGTGGATCCAGCTCAGTCTCCGGCGTGACACGCAAGTCATCGGGATCGACACCTGCTTCACCGGATAAATAGTAATGCCGCATTTCGACCGGCTGATTTTTCCACGATGCCAGGGTCAGCTCCACCATTGTCTCTTTCGATGCCCGATTGACCACCCACAGACCCAGAGTCTGCCGGCGCTCGTCAGCAAACGCCACCGCCCGGACGTCATATCCTCCGGCATACTTGCTGAGGTTCGGACTTCTGGTTTTTGTCTCGAGCACGACTGGAAGATCTATCGCGCGCAGCACACGCATGCCCCAATAGATGGGCCGTGGCCGAAGATCATTGTATCTGGTCGTCGCATCGAAGAGCTGCCAGGGCCCCGCGTTGAGCCCATGCCAGACGGCGCCCTGGACCTCGGGCATTTGCGCCAGGGAGATCAGAAAATCACTGGTGCTGATAGCTGCGGCGAGATTGCTCGTGAAACG
>JACDCP010000129.1 GCA_013817465.1 Gammaproteobacteria bacterium
CGCCCGAAGAGATCGAGAAAAGTCGCGCGGAGATCGTCGAGACGCTCGGCTGGAACGCTTCCGTCTTCGAAATCTCCGCATTGAGCGGCGCAGGCACGCGCGAGCTGGCGCAGGCTGTGATGGTCTGGCTGGAGGAAACGACCGATTAAAAATCGGCCGTGCAGAGATGAGGTGCGGTTGAAACTCTTACAGGGCGGGTTTCAACCCGCCATGCTCAGGTAATGTCTGCATAATTCGCCGGAACGACGCAACCGTAATCGATCAGACCTTCCTTCGAACGTTGTCGGTGGAGGTTTCAACGCGCCGCGCGATCAGGTCTGGAGGCTGCGAATCCGCTTGCTGAGGCGACTCTTGTGCCGCGCCGCCTTGTTGGCGTGAATCATGCCCTTGTCGGCCATGCGATCGATGACGGGGACCGCTTCGCGATAGCGTGCCTCGGCCGCATCGCGCTGGCCGGCGTCGACCGCCTTGGTGACTTTCTTGATAGAAGTGCGCAGCCGCGAGCGCAGCCCGACGTTGTGCTCATGGCGTTTGACGGTTTGACGCGCGCGCTTTTGCGCTGACTTGATGTTGGCCAAGGGGCTGGGTTCCGGTGTGGAAAAGCAGCGTATTGTGTTAAGTTTCGCCAGCTTTGTCAAACCGGGGATCGGCCAGAATTGAGCCGCAAGTATCTGCGATCGACTTCGATTGTCGGCGGCATGACGCTGTTCTCGCGCGTGCTCGGGCTCGCGCGCGATATGGTGTTTTCGCGGTTCTACGGGGCCGGTCCCGTCATGGATGCGTTCCTGGTCGCGTTTCGCATTCCGAACCTCGGCCGGCGCCTGTTCGCCGAGGGCGCTTTCTCGCAGGCTTTCGTTCCCGTCATCTCGGAATTCCGCTCGACGCGGGAGCACGAAGAGGTGCGCCGACTGGCCGACGGCGTGACTGGCACTCTTGGACTGGCGTTGTTCGTTATTACGCTCGCCGGCGTTCTGGCGGCACCGGTACTGGTTTTCGTTTTTGCGCCCGGTTTCGCCGATACGCCGGAACAATACGATCTCACGGTCGCCATGCTGCGGCTGACGTTTCCGTATCTCTTCTTTATCTCTCTGACTGCCCTGGCGGGCGGCATATTGAATACTTATGGGCGCTTCGGCGTGCCAGCCTTTACGCCGGTGCTGCTCAACGTGGTGCTGATCGCCTTCGCGATATGGATCGCACCGCGCATGGCAGACCCCGGCATCGGCCTTGCCCTCGGCGTGTTCGTCGCGGGACTCGTGCAGCTTCTGTTCCAGTTACCCTTTCTCGCGCGCATCCACGTCGTGCCCCGCCCGAAGTGGGGCTGGCCGCACGAGGGCGTGCGCCGCATCGGCCGGCTGATGCTGCCGGCGCTCTTCGGCTCGTCGGTCGCACAGATCAACATACTGCTCGATACGCTGATCGCCTCGTTGCTGGCCGCCGGCAGCATCAGCTGGCTCTATTACTCGGACCGCCTGATGGAGTTTCCACTGGGCGTCTTCGGTATTGCGCTGGCGACGGTGATCCTGCCGGGATTGTCGAAGCAACATGCCGAGCAGCGGCCCGAGCTCTTCTCCGCGACGCTCGACTGGGCCCTGCGCCTGGTCTGTCTGATCGGTTTTCCGGCGTCCATCGGCCTGTTCGTGCTCGCCGGGCCCATCGTCACGACCATCTTTCAATACGGCGAATTCACTGTGCTCGATGCGCGCATGGCTTCCTACAGCCTGACCGCTTATGCGCTCGGCCTGCTCGGCTTCATCTTCGTCAAGGTGCTGGCGCCCGGCTACTTCGCGCGTCAGGACACGCGCACGCCGGTGCGTGTGGGGATAATTGCGCTCCTGGTCAACATGGGCCTCAACGCCGCCATAGTCGCGCCGATGGTGCTCCTCGATCTGCCTGCGCCTCATGCAGGACTGGCGCTCGCCACCTCCATCGCGGCGTTTCTGAACGCTTTTCTATTGTACCGGGGGCTTCTGCACAACGGTTCGCTGCGTCCCGGCGCCGGCTGGCGGCCATTGCTGGCGCGCTTCGTCTTCGCCAATCTCGCGATGGGGGCAGCTCTCTGGTGGATGCGCGGCAATCTCGATGTATGGCTGGCGCGCGGCGTCACCGAGCGTACTGCCTGGTTAAGCGCAAGTATCCTGGTTGGCGCCGCCGTGTACTTTGCAACGCTCTGGCTGACCGGATTCCGCGCGAGACATTTGCGCGCCTGATGAGGAGAGCGCGATTCAACCCACCTGCGCCCGTTTGGGTATAATCGTCCGCTTTTCGAGTGCGCGCAGTGGAGCTGATTCGCGGTCTGTATAACCTGCGCCCCCGGCACAGGGGCTGCGCTGCGACTATCGGCGCCTATGATGGCGTGCACCTCGGGCATCAGGCCTTGCTGCAACAGCTCGAGGCAGCGGCGCGCGACAACCGGCTTGCGAGCGCGCTGGTGTCATTCGAGCCGCTACCCGCCGAATACTTCCGGCCGGCCGATCCGCCGGCACGCTTGACGAGGTTTCGGGAGAAGTTCACGGCGCTCGATAGCTGCGGGCTGGACCGGTTTCTGTGCCTGGGCTTCGATGAAGCTCTTGCCGTCTGGCCGGCCGAGGAATTCATCGAGCGCGTGCTCGTTGCAGGGCTCGACGCGCAGTATGTAATCGTCGGTGCGGACTTCCGGTTTGGCCATGAGCGAAAGGGGGACGTTTACACATTGCGCGATGCGGCCCGACAGCACGGTTTTCAGCTTGTTGTGGCGGAAGATTTCGAGATCGACGGCGAGCGCGTGAGCAGCACGGGCATCCGTCTCGCGTTGGCGGAAGGCCGGCTTCGGGATGCGCGGCTCATGCTGGGTCGCGACTATCGAATGTCGGGCCGGGTAATCGCGGGCGACGGACTCGGGCGGAAGCTGGGGTTTGCGACTGCCAATGTAAGCGTGCGGCGTGCCGCAATTGCCGTGCAGGGCATTTTCGCCGTGCGCGTGCTCGGCATCGGCGATGTTGTGCGGCCGGCTGTGGCGAGCATCGGCACGCGGCCGACCGTGAATGGCCGACAGCCGCTGCTCGAGGTGCATCTGTTCGACTTCCATGGCGACATCTACGGCCGATATGTGCACGTGGACTTCGTGGAAAAGCTCAGGGAAGAGTCGCGTTTTGCAAGTCTCGAGGATATGCAGGCCCAGATGCGCGCGGATGCGGACGCAGCCCGCGAGATACTAGGCGCAAAGGCAGAATGAATTCGCGCCAACCGCGCCGGATGTGATCGTGGCTACGAGGCAGGCGATGCGCGGTTGCCTGCGTGACGTACGTAAATTGCGAGAATCCGGGCCGGTTTCAACCGGCCAATACCACGGGCGTTTCAGAGTGCCTGTTTCAACTGGCCATGAGCTTATAGAGTGACCGATTACAAGCACACATTGAATCTGCCGCAGACCGATTTTCCGATGCGCGCGAATCTCGCGCAGCGCGAGCCGGAGATGCTGAAAGCCTGGCAGCAAGCGCAGATTTACGCGCAGATCCGCAAGGTATCCGCCGGCCGGCCACGCTACCTCATGCTGGACGGACCGCCGTATGCGAATGGCGTCATTCACATCGGCCATGCCGTCAACAAGGTGTTGAAGGACATCGTCATCAAGTCGCGCACTTTGGCCGGCTACGATGCGCCATATATCCCGGGCTGGGACTGCCACGGGCTGCCGATCGAGCTGATGGTCGAGAAGAAGCACGGCCGGGCGGGCGACAAGCTCGATGCGGGCGCGTTCCGGCAGGCGTGCCGGGAGTTTGCGCAGCGCCAGGTGGATCATCAGCGCGCGGACTTCGAGCGACTCGGTGTACTCGGCGACTGGGATCGCCCCTACCTGACCATGCGGCCCGAATACGAGGCTGAGCAGTTGCGTGCCTTCGCCACGATCATCAGCCGCGGTCACGTTTACAAAGGCTACAAGCCCGTGCATTGGTGCATCGATTGCCGCTCGGCCCTCGCGGAAGCTGAGGTCGAATATGCGGACAGAACTTCGCCTGCTGTCGATGTGCGCTTCCCCTTCGTCGATGTCACGGAGCTGCGCGAGCGCCTGAGCCTTTCGCCGCGCAAGCTGCCCGACGACGCACGCGTTTCCCTGCCGATCTGGACGACGACGCCGTGGACGCTTCCCGCCAATCAGGCGGTGGCCGTGCATCCCTCGTTCGGCTATACGCTGGCCGGGATCGAGGGACCGGACGGCCGCGAATTCCTGCTGCTGGCGAGCGAGCTGGCCGAGCCGGCGCTGCGCCGTTATGGCATCGAGGATTTTTCGCGCGTTGCGGAAGTGCACGGCGAAACGCTGGCGGGGCTGAAGCTGCAACATCCATTCTACGAACGGCAGGTGCCGGTCATTCTCGGCGAGCATGTGACGCTTGAGGCCGGCACGGGCGCCGTGCATACCGCCCCCGGCCACGGCCACGAGGATTTCGCGGCCGGCGTAGAAAATGGTCTGCCGCTCGATAACCCGGTGGGACCGGACGGGCGGTTCCTGCCCGGCACCGCGCTTTTCGCCGGCGAGCTCGTCCATGCTGCCAACGCGCACATCAGCGAGGTGTTGCAGCACAGGGGTATGCTGCTCAAAGCCGCGCCCTTCGAGCACAGCTATCCACATTGCTGGCGGCACCGGACGCCGGTGATCTTCCGCGCGACGCCGCAGTGGTTCATCGGCATGGAAGAGCAGGGCCTCCGCGGCAAGGCGCTGGCGGCAATCGAAACGGTGCGCTGGACGCCGCAGTGGGGCGGCAAGCGAATGGCCGGCATGGTCGAGGGCCGGCCCGATTGGTGTATCTCGCGGCAACGGACCTGGGGCGTGCCGATTGCCGTGTTCATGCACAAAGATACCGGCGAGCTGCATCCACGCACAGGGGAGCTGCTCGAGGCGGTGGCCCAGCGCGTGGAGAAAGGCGGTATCGATGCCTGGTTCACCCTCGAGCCCGGGGAATTGCTCGGCGATGACGCCAGTGAATACGAGAAAGTGCCCGACATCATGGATGTCTGGATGGATTCCGGCTTGCTGCATCACTGCTTGCCGCGGTTGCGCCAGGAAGTGTCGGCTCCCGCCGATCTGTATCTGGAAGGCTCGGATCAACATCGCGGCTGGTTCCAGAGCTCGCTGCTGACCTCTGTGGCCATGTACGACCGGGCGCCCTTCCGAGCCGTGTTGACGCACGGCTTCACGGTCGACGACAAGGGCCGCAAGATGTCCAAGTCGCTCGGCAATGTCGTGGCACCGCAGACGGTGTTCAATACGCTGGGCGCGGATGTGCTGCGGCTCTGGGTCGCAGCGACGGACTATCGCAACGAGATTGCCGTATCCGATGAAATCCTCAAACGCATGGCCGATTCGTACCGGCGCATGCGCAATACGGCGCGTTTCCTGCTCGGCAATCTGCACGGTTTCGAGCCGGGAGAGCACGCCGTCGAGCCCGGCGAAATGCTCGAGCTCGATCGTTGGGCGCTGGAGAGGGCCAGCAGCTTGCAGGCCGACGTTCTGCAGGCCTACGAAAGCTTCGAGTTTCACCAGATCTATCAGCGCGTGCACAAATTCTGCGTGGCCGACATGGGCGGCTTCTACCTGGACGTCATCAAGGACCGCCTTTATACGATGCAGACGGATAGCATCGCGAGGCGTTCCGCGCAGACGGCGATGCATCACGTTGCCGAGGCCATGGTGCGCTGGGTCGCACCGGTCCTGAGCTTTACGGCCGACGAAATCTGGCGCGCCCTGCCGGGCGAACGGGCGAAGTCGGTGTTTCTGACGACCTGGCACGAGCTGCCGGAGATCGCAGCCGGCACGTCGATCGACTGGGATGCGGTGCTGGAAGCACGCGAAGCCGTGGCACGCGAGCTGGAGCAGTTGCGCAATGCAGGGCGCATCGGCTCGGGCCTCGAGGCCGAGGTCGATCTTTACTGCGGGCTGCGGCGGTATGATGCGCTGGCCGCGCTCGGTGACGAGCTGCGATTCGTGATGATCACGTCAGAAGCACGCGTGCACGAAGCGGCAGAGCGCGGCATAGATGCCGTCGCTGCCGAGACGGCTGACGAACTCTGGATCGAGGTTGCGCCATCCGGACACGCCAAGTGCGCACGGTGCTGGCATCGACGCGCCGACGTGGGCGGTGATCCGGCACATCCCGAGATCTGTGCGCGATGCGTGGAGAATGTGATCGGCGAGGGCGAGCGGAGACGTATTGCGTGATCGACGAAAGCGAAGAGGTGAAAGAGTCAGCCCCCACCCGGACTGCCGGCGCCATGCAATGGTTATGGTTGTCTATCGGTGTCATCGCGCTCGACCAGCTCACCAAGTGGCTCATCGAGCAAAGGCTCGAGCTGTTCGATCAGATCGACCTGCTGCCGGTGCTGGCGCTCAAGCTGCTCTACAACGAAGGCGCCGCATTCAGCTTCCTGAGCACGGCATCGGGCTGGCAGAAGTGGTTCTTCATCGTGCTCGCGCTCACGATCAGCGTCGTGATCATTGTCTGGCTATATCGCCTGCCGGCGAAAGGCCAGGCATGGCTCGCGGCGGCACTCGCCCTCGTCGTCGGCGGCGCGCTGGGCAACGTCATCGATCGCGTGGCGCACGGCCATGTCATCGACTTCATCCTCGTGCACTACCGCGCCTGGTATTTCCCGGCGTTCAACGTCGCCGATTCGGCGATTACCGTCGGCGCCGTCATGCTGATCGTCGACAGCCTGTTCGGGGGCAGCAAGAAAACAAAGGCCGGTTGAAACCGAGAATTCCATTCCTCGCAGGGCCGAATTCATTCGGCCAACCGCCGATGACGCCCGCAATCGCTGGAACAATCGGTGCGCGGTTGCCTGCGCGGCGTCAATCGTATGGGAGGTTCTCCCGTGGATCCTGAAACCCGAAGGCGTCAGCGCCAGCAGACGTCGACATCGCCGGGGTCAGAACCCCGTACGCCCTGCTGATTGATCGTAAACGTCTGGCAATCATCGTCGCTGGCCTGGGCCTCACCGGCGATCGCCGTGGCGGTGGCCGTAAAACCGGCCGTATCCGCAGCGCCCACCGCGAGATCGTATAAACCATTTTCGGTGGTCGGAATGCCGAGGCCGTCCGGTGGTGCGTCTGTGAGGTTTGTGGTGTACGTATCGTTCTGCAGATAGAACTTTTCCTGGGCCGCCGCGATCTTGAGCAGTGCGGCGGTCGCATCTCCGCGGTTCGTGCGCAGGATGTAATTGCGATAGCCGGGTATCGCGATCGAGGCCAGTATCGCCACGATGACGAGCGCGATCATGAGCTCGATCAGGGTGAATCCGCGCATTGCCTTCATCGATTGCCCCTCCGTGAACCCTCCCCCGTCTGGAGGAGGGGAGAAACTACTCGGCCCCGTCCTGCCTCCAGAACGTTCGTACCGGTGCATTGGTGAAGTCCGGCTCGCACTTCTCCACGCCCACCAGGCATTCCGGCGGCGGTGGCTCGCAGGTTTCGCCGGGCGGGCATTCGGTCGGATCGTATTCCGGGAAGAGGAACACGACCTCGGGAGCAATGCCACCCTGCTCGAGCTTGCGCGAGCGGTCCTCCAGCGTCAGGTCTTCGTCACCGGCCGGGCCGTCGAGATTGGTGACCGGGCTTCCGTCCAGTACGTCCACGACATAGAGCCGGTTTTGCGCCTTCGGCAGACAGGAGTTTGGCTCCTGCGGCAGTGGCGTCAGGCTCGTGAAGAACACTTGATCATCGAACGTGCGTGCTTCGGCCAATACCTTCTCCCCGCCGGCCAGGTTTATTTTCCAACCGCGAGAGCTGGGGGGGATTACCGGGCCAAGTACGCTCGTCACATCGTCCAGAACGGCATCCGTGATCGGCGTGATGGCATCGAACTCCGGTTGCGTGAGTTTCGTGAACACGTTCGGGTCACGCAGGCCGTAGAACCGATCCTGTATCCCTGTGTTCAGCGGGTGCGCACGATAGCCTGAGCCAATGGCGATGTTCAGGAACGGCGGAACGCCGGCCAGCTCGGAGTTCACCAGGGACACATCAGGCGAGTTGTAGAAACGCCGATTCTCGGACAGCGGCGGTGGCGCCGCGAGATCGGCGGCGCCGAGCGTAGCGAACATACCGCCCGTTACCAGCGACGTCGGCGACTGACCGTTGAAGACGTCGAAACGGAATACGCGGCCACCCATGTCGGCTGCATACATGCGATCGGCGAATCCATCCTGGTTGAGGTCGATAACCCGCACGTCGCCCGGGATCGCATTCTCCATCTCGTTGACGATCATATCCGCGCCGCTGCCGGGGCCGCCTGCGCGCCAGAGCAAGGCGCCAGAGACCGCATCGACCATGTAAATGCCGTTGCCGAGGCTGTCCGCGGAGTAGTCCTCGTTGTCTTGGCTCGTGTCGTAGCCGCCGCCGAAAATCAGCACGAACTGCTCGTCATTGTTCGTGTATGCGGCGCCGGAAACGTCCACGCGTGTCGCCAGAGGCGTCGACCAGGTCTGGCCGAGGCCGGCGTAATCGGCACCATCCTTGATCCACATCAGTTGCGGGCTGGCCTTATCGGTCACATCGAGCGCGTAATACGTGTCTCCGCCGCGACGCATACCGAAGTACAGATAAACCCTGTCATTACCGCTGATAATACCGTTGCGGTCCTCATCGAAGACCAGCGAGCGCAGGCTACCATCGATGCCGTAATGTTTGTCCGAGGCGGCCGGATCGTCGAACAGCGTCTTCAGGTCCGGCAGCAGCTCCTGCGGCACGAATGACCACAGCTCGCTGC
>JACDCP010000130.1 GCA_013817465.1 Gammaproteobacteria bacterium
GGCTATGCCCTCGGCGAGCCGATGCCCATGGAGTCATACGCCCAGGAGCTGAGCGCCCTCGCGTAGAAATGGGGACATTCCTGATTTTGCCGAAGCAAAATCAGGAATGTCCCCATTTCCGGCCGCGGCACGTGCTTTACGGCACCTGCATCGCTTGCGTAGGATCGGCTTCAGCCCGCCGTGTTCTTCCATCGTTCCGGCGCAAGCCGGACCCGGTATCGATACTCCGTCCGCACGGCGCGCTAACATCGCGCCATGCTCGCAGGCCCGCTTGCCAAACTGATCGACGCGCGGACGGCGGAGCTCCCTGCTGCATTGTGGGCCTTCGCCTACTTTTTCTGCCTGCTTTCCGGCTACTACATCCTGCGTCCGCTGCGCGACGAAATGGGCATTGCCAGCGGTGTCGAGAACATGCAGTGGCTGTTCACCGGCACGTTCATCGCCATGCTGCTCTTCGTGCCACTCTTCGGCGCGGCGTCCGCGCGTATTCGGCGCAGCCGCCTGGTGCCGGCCGTTTACGCCTTCTTCGTGCTCAACATTCTTGCATTCTGGGTTCTGTTCCGTCTGGTCGCAGATCCCACGTGGCTCGCGCGCGCTTTCTTCATCTGGGTCAGCGTCTACAACCTGTTCGTCATTTCGGTGTTCTGGAGCTTCATGGCCGATCTGTTCCGCCGCGATCAGGCGCGCCGGCTGTTCGGCTTCGTCGCGGCGGGCGGCAGCGCCGGCGCGATCGCGGGTCCGGCTGTCGCTGTGACACTCGCGCAGCCGCTCGGCCACCTGAACCTGATGCTCATCACTGCCGCGCTGCTGGCGCTGTCCATCGTCTGCGTCTCACGGCTCACGCACTGGGCGCGAGTCGGGGGGCAGGGGTCGCAGGAGCCCGAGGCACCGGATCGTCTGGCGACACGCGAAGCGCCAATGGGCGGCGGCATGCTGGCAGGCATCCGACTCGTGCTCGAGTCGCGCTACCTGCAGGGCATCTGCCTGTTCCTGCTGTTGCACACCGCCATCGGTACATTTCTTTATTTTCAGCAGGCGTACGTGATCGAGGAGGCGTTTGATGATCCTGCGGTACGCACGAGCGTATTTGCCGGCATCGATCTCACGGTGAATTCTCTCGCGATCACCCTGCAGTTATTTCTGACGGGACGCATCGCTACGCGGCTGGGCCTTGCGTTGACATTGGCACTCGTGCCCCTGATTACGGTACTGGGCTTGAGCGCGCTGACGATCGCGCCCGTGCTGCCGGTGCTGGTCGTCCTGCAGGTGCTACGCCGGGGCGGCGACTATGGCATCACGCGTCCGGCACGCGAAATGCTCTACACCGTGGTGGACGCGGAGAGCAAGTACAAGGCGAAGAATTTCATCGATACGGTCGTCTACCGCGGCGGCGATGCGGCCACCGGCTGGTTGGTGGCAGGCATCATTGCCCTGGGAGCCGGCACGGCCGGCATTGCGCTGGCGGCCCTGCCGTTCGCAGCGCTCTGGACCTGGACCGGCTTCCGCCTCGGCCGCCGCTTCGATTCGACGGCTGCACGGACGGTCAACAGCACCGCCGTCCCTGCGAGCGATCCGCAGGGCGGATTGTAGAGCGGACCGCAGAACGGACTTCAGCCCGCATCCTGTTCGACGCCGGAAATGGCGGGTTGAAACCCGCCCTGCGAGAAACGCGACAACTCACATGGAGAAATGGTCAACATGAAAATGAAGGTCCCGCAATTCACGAGTCACGGGATGTCGCGCCGCGATATCCTCAAACTTTCCGCCGCCGCCGGCTGTGCCGGATTGCTGCCGCGGTGGGCGATCTCTGCAGAGGATTCGACAACCATGTTGAAACGACGCATTCCATCATCCGGCGAAGAGCTGCCGGCACTCGGTCTCGGCACTTCCCAGGTGTTCGATGTCGGCACCGCGACGGCCGAACGCGCCCCTTTGCGCGAAGTCCTGCGCATTCTCGTCGAAAGCGGCGCCAGCGTCGTCGACTCGTCGCCGATGTACGGTCGCTCCGAGGGTGTCGTTGGCGATCTGACCGCCGACATGAAGATGCAGAACAAAATCTTCTACGCGACGAAAGTCTGGACGCGCGGCAAGGAAGAAGGCATCCGCCAGATGGAACAGTCGCTCGCACGATTCCAGGTCGATCGAATCGACCTCATGCAGGTCCACAACCTGACGGACACCGCAACGCATCTCGCCACCTTGCGCGACTGGAAGGAAGCCGGACGCATCCGCTATCTCGGCGTGACGCACTATCAAAGCGGCGCCTACGACGATCTGATGCGTGTAATCCGCAACGAGAGGCTCGATTTCGTCCAGTTCAACTACTCACCGCTCGAGGCGGAGGCGGAAGAGGCGCTGCTGCCGCTGGCGGCGGATGAGGGTGTCGCGGTCATCGCCAATGAGCCGTTCGACAGCGGCCGCGCTTTCTCGCTGACGCGCGGCAAACCTCTGCCGCCCTGGGCCGCCGATTTCGATTGTGCGAGCTGGGCGCAGTTCTTCCTGAAGTACATCCTCGGCCATCCGGCCGTAACCTGCGCCATTCCCGGCACCTCGGATCCCGAGCACGCGCGGGACAATCTGCAGGCCGGCTTCGGCCGCCTGCCGGACGAGAAGACCCGCGTGCGTATGCGCGCGTACCTGCGCGATCTATGAGGTAGCCGTCCGCTCAACAAGCAGAATAGTTTCGCCGTACCGCGCCAGGGCCTTGTCGTGGGTCAGCAACCGCATCGGCTCGACGAGGCTCTGCGCAACGAGCATGCGATCGAACGGATCGCCGTGATGTAACGGCAGTTGCGATACATGCACGGCGTGTTCTCCGGTCACTTGCAGCTCCTTGAAGCCACTTTGTTGAATGACCGCGTGCGCGGCCGCGGGGTCCACCTCGATCCGCCGCATTGCCGCTTTGATCGCGATCTCCCAGATAGTCGCTGCGCTGATGAAAATAGAATTACCGACGTCACGAATCAGATTTCTCGCTCGTCGGGGCACGTGCTCTTCGCCGGCCATCCACCAGATCCAGATATGGGTATCCAGCAGTATCCTCACTCTTGCTTCCGCCCCTCGAATGCAGCGAGGATCTCGTCGGGGAGCGGATCATCGAAATCGTCGGTCCAACGAATTTTTCCTCTGAGCAAGCCGCTCATCCTTGGAGCTTGATCTTGCTGCAATGGAACCAGGCGAGCCGCCGGTTTGCCGGCCTTCGCAATCACGATTTCCTCGCCGTTGGCGACAAGGTCAACCAATTTGGATAGCTGGGTCTTTGCCTCGTGAATATTTACTTGTTTCACGGTTTTCTCCCGGTTAAGACTAAACTAAGTTTAGTCCATCAGCGCCAAGACCGCAAGGAATAACCTAGGGTTGAGAGGCATACCGTTCCCTCCCGCTTGTGGAGAGGCCCTGCGAGCGAGGGCAACCGTGTCAGTGTCTTGCCGTGACGGCAGTAGACACGATCCTGCTGCGCACCAACCGCTGTCGAGCATCCCATTGCGCATCAGAATCCAGTTCGCCGATGAATCGCACCTCGCCCGCTGACTGCACGGCCACCGGCACGCCGTCGCGGTAGAGAATTCGATTCTTCCTGAGCGCCGGCACACGCTCGCCGGGCGTAATGATGCCGACGAGATTGAGCGGGTCCGCGGCAGAGACCGCGATCAAGCGGCCGTCGCCACCTTCACGCCGTATCTTGCGCAATGCCGCGACCGCTTCGGCGAGCGCGAACTGTTCGCCCGAGAAACTCTGCACGAAGCGCCCGCCGCGCAGCTCGCCGCGCGCCTCCATGCGCCAGTAGACCCGAAGCAGCTCGCGCCACGGCGGCAGGCCCGACTCGCGCTCGAGCACGCGGCGGAACACCACGCCATAGCGGCGCAGCAGGGTCCAGGCAATATGCTCGACGCTTTCGGCGCGGCGCTCACGTTCGGGCACCGCTGCGGCTGCTGCATCCGTGCGCTTTAACAGAACCCAGCGTCCGGCCGCGTCAACGCCCGTAGCGCCGCGCCGTCCCCGAGCCGCCGCGCGCCCGAACCCCGGCCGCTTGCCGACCGGACGCGTCAGTGCACGCAGTCCGGCGAACAGATCGGAAGTCACCAGACCCCAGGCGACCAGCTCGGCGAGAGCGCTTTCCACCTGCGTGCGCAGCAGGCCCGTGCTCTGCACGAGGTCGGAAAAGAATGACGCCCCGTCGCGGCTCAACGCATCGGCCACGGTCCGCGCGGGCACGCTGAGCTTGATCTCGGCGGGGACGGCTGGTGGCGCGAAGACTTGCCAGTGTGCCGCGTCCCCGCGAGCGAGCAGAGCGATGGGCGTATTGCTCACCGGCCCCGAGCGTTGCTCGCCGTTACCGCTTCCGGCGCCGAGCCGCTGCCATACGACGCATCCGGCGGCGCATTGCGCGTCGAGCATTTGCGGCAGATAAAGCCTGACCCGGACCGGCAGCAAATCCGATTCCCAGGCCGCGGCCGGTGTGGAAAAGCCTTCGAGCCGATCGAGGGCAGCCGTCAGCGCCTGGTCGCCCTCGGGCCGCTCTTCACCGAGACCCTGCCATTCCAGCAGGAAGCGCAGGTAGACCGCGGGCGGCACGGGCTCGATCTCGCTGCGCAGGCGCTTGAGCGTGTATCGGTGAATGCGCGCCAGCAAACGGCGTTCGCACCATTCGATCGGGCCGTCGGGGCGCATGAAGTGGCCTCGCACCACAAAACCCTCAGTTTCGAGGGCGAGCAGGGCCCGGTCGGCGGCCGTCGGCGGCAGCCCGAGTGGCGCGCTCAAGCCGTCCGGCGTGGTGGGTCCGAGGCATTCCAGCCTGCTGCGGACGACTTCGACAAGCGCTGCATCTTCGTCTTGTGGCGAGTTCTTGTCGGTTATTGCCACGATCTTCGGGGAAATAACAGGGTTCTCGACAATACGTTCGACCTCTGCCAGCCGCTCGGCGGCCACCCATAGCGCCTCGCCGCCAGCCGGCGTCAGCACCGTGGCCCGCCGCTGGCCGATCAGCTCGTCGAGCAGGTGTCCCCAGCCGAACGCGAGGCCGCGAGCGTGGCCCGCGCCCCGCTCGGCCTCGGCTGCGGTGAGGAAGCCGTGGATCATCAGCGCATCGTGCAGCTCATCGGCAGTGCGCGGCGCTGGCCAGGCTTCCGCCTGCACCCGGGCAATCGCCTCGGGGTCGAGCCGCGCGAGCTCGGCCGCGTCGGCCGGATCGAGATACGACCGCGACTGAATGGCGAGCGTGCGCCGCTCCTCCGCAGGCGCATCGTCGAGAAACGCGTACGGCCGCGCATTCAGCACTTCCTGTGCGAGCGGCGACGGACCCGGCAAGTCGCGCGCGATGACCTCGATCTCGCCTGCTTCGAGCCGTTCGAGCACCCGCTCGAGGCCTCTGAGGTCCATGACTTCCGTGAGGCAGTCGTGGATGGTCTGGGCGACCAGCGGGTGCGCCGGGATCTCGCGCCGCCCGGCAAGGTTCTCCACGCACGCGACCTGATCGGGGAACACGACGGAGATGAGATCTTCGGCGTCGCTGCGCTGGAACTGTGCCGGCAGGCGCTTGCCGTTGTGATTGCGCTTCACGGCCAGCGCAATGGTCGCGTTCCAGCGCCAGTGTGTGCCGAACATGGGCGCCTCGAGCAGGGCCTGCACGAGCAGATCACAGACGCTCTCGCGCTTGAGATACCCCGCGACTTCGTCGAGCGGGAAACTGTGCGTCGGCCCGAGTGAAAGCACGATCGAATCCTCCAGCGCGGCCGCCTGCAGCTCGAAGTTGAACTTGCGGCAGAAGCGTTTGCGCAGTGCGAGCCCCCAGGCGCGGTTGAGCCGCGAACCGTAGGGCGAATGGATGACCAGGTGCATGTCGCCGACATCATCGAAAAAGCGCTCGAAGACGATGCGCTGCTGCGTCGGCACGACCGAAAGCGCTGCGCGCGCGCCGGCCAGATAGGCCGCGAGCTGCGCCGCGGCGGATTCGTCGATGCCGTATTCGCGCGCGAGCCAGCGCTCGGTCGCGTCCATGCCTTTCTCGAGCTGCCCGTCCGTTCGGCCGCGCAGCTCCGAGACCGCCTGCGACAGCTCGTCCGTGCGCCCCGGCGCCTCCCCGAGCCAGAACGGCATGTTCGGTGGCTGGCCGCGCGCGTCTTCGACGAACACCGTGCCCTGCGCCACCTTGAGGATGCGCCAGGACGTGTTGCCGAGCTGAAAGATATCGCCCGGCAGGCTCTCGAAGGCGAAGTCTTCATTGAG
This sequence comes from Gammaproteobacteria bacterium, assembly GCA_013817465.1. Classification (GTDB taxonomy): domain Bacteria; phylum Pseudomonadota; class Gammaproteobacteria; order Steroidobacterales; family JACDCP01; genus JACDCP01. The sequence goes on from JACDCP010000130.1 coordinate 6,226, forward strand.
CGTGCCGACCCGCAGGCCCTCGGGCAGCATCTTGACCTCGTAGTCGAACTGATCCGGGATCGCGCCGCCGTTGGTCATCGCGACGATGCGCGCGCCGAGCCGCGGGCGCAGCCGCTGATTGACCGCGTCGCGGTGCAGATAAGCGCCGCGCCGGCCGCGCCGCGTCGAGAAGCCCTGAGCGAGCATACCGACCACCTGGTCGAACTGCTCGCGGGAGAGGTCGCGGTAGGGCCAGGCGCGCTTGACCATCTCGTACAGCGCTTCCTCCGCCCATTCTCCGCCGCTCACCTCGGCGACGATCTGCTGCGCGAGCACGTCGAGCGGCTGCTCCGGGATATGCACTTGATCGAGCTCGCCGCGCCGCGCCGCACCGAGGAGCGCCGTGCATTCGACGAGGTCGTCACGCGACAGTGGAAACAGCCGCCCTTTCGGCTGCTTGTCGATCGCGTGGCCTGAGCGGCCGACCCGCTGGAGGAAGGCCGCGATCGAGCGTGGCGAGCCGAGCTGGCAGACGAGATCCACGTCGCCGATGTCGATGCCGAGCTCGAGCGAGGCGGTGGCGATCAATGCGCGCAGGTTGCCGGCCTTGAGGCGCTGCTCGGCATGGAGTCTATGCTCGCGCGAAAGGCTGCCGTGATGCGACGTCACGTGTTCCTCGCCGATGCGCTCGGCGAGATGGCGCGCGGCGCGCTCGGCGAGCCGCCGCGTGTTGACGAAGATGAGCGTGGTGCGGTGCCGCGCGATGAGCTCGGCGAGCCGGTTGTAGATCTCCTCCCAGACTTCGGCCGAGAGGACGGTCTCGAGCGGCGAGCCCGGCAGCTCCAGCGCCATGTCCCGCTCCCGTACGTGGCCCGTGTCGATGATTGTGACGGGCTCATCGCGCGCGCCGATCAGGAAATGTGCCATGCGCTCGATCGGCTTCTGCGTCGCGGAGAGGCCGATGCGCGTCAGTGGCTGGCCTGTCAGCGCCTCGAGCCGCTCGAGCGTCAGGCTCAAATGCGCGCCGCGCTTGGTGCCGGCCACGGCATGGATTTCGTCCACGATCACCGTTCGCACGCTTGCGAGCATCTCGCGACCGGACTCAGAGGTCAGCAGGATGTAGGCGGACTCGGGAGTGGTAACGAGAATGTGCGGCGGCTGCCGGCGCATCTTCGCCCGTTCGCTCTGCGGCGTGTCGCCGGTGCGCACCAAGGCTCGTACATCGACGTCGGGCCGGCCCTGCGCGAAAAGCTCCTCGCGAATGCCCGCGAGCGGCGCCTGCAGGTTCTTCTGGATGTCGTTGGAGAGGGCTTTCAGCGGCGATATATAAAGAACGCGGGTCTGGTCCGGCAGGCCGCGCTCGAGGCCCTCGCGCACCAACGCGTCGATGGCGGCGAGAAACGCGGCGAGGGTCTTGCCGGAGCCGGTGGGCGCGGCGAGCAGCGTGTGCTTGCCGGACTGGATCGCGGGCCAGGCTTCCCTCTGGACGTCCGTCGGGGCGTCGAAGCTGCGAGTGAACCAGCTTGCGGTGGCAGGGTGGAAGGCAGAGACCGGCATGCACGCAGCATACCGCGTAGGCACGGCCCAGTGAACGGGCGCGGCTCAGGCTGAATGCATCACAGCCTGTTAATCGGATACCTGCTCGTGATGATCGGTAACTTCGGATTGGACCGCCGCATTCTGGTAACCGCAGGCAGTAGGCCCCGGCCGTACAAATTTGAAGCTCGCCTGAGATTGAAGAATGTATTCGTTCTGAATGTAATAAGCCTCGCGTTCCCTGGCAATGCTGTCCTCGCATGAATAGGAGTCGTATTTCCCGCTCATGTGTTGCAGATAATGAACGAGCTCGTGAACGACCAGGCTTTGAGCAAACTCGGAATCCGTATCACGATATATCTCATCGATATACACGATGCCCTCATCGTTATACCAGCCCACCGCCCGGCATTCCTTGTTGGCGCAAACTCTTTCCACGAAGAAACTGTGCGGTTGAAATTGAATCTGTGGGGGATGTGATGGCGCAGGATAGTTAGACAGGTGCACAGCCCAGGTCAGCAGGATTTCAAAAGTGGTCGAAAGATCCATTCAGCCTCCTCAGCCTTTACGGCTAATCGGCCTTATCTGCGTTCACAGACCATCAACTTTTCGATACTCATCCGACTCCGATGAAGCCATGCATGAGGCAGGTGAGCCCGACTCAAACCGGCACCGAATCCGCAACCGATGCCTGTCATATACGCTAATAGAAAGAGACCATGAGCGTCCGTGAAGCAGCTTCGGTCATGCGGCCGGAAACTGTGAGCGAATTCACAGTTCGGGCAGAAAAATGCGCTGTCAGGAAGGCAGGATCGCTCCCGTTCCCGTGCCGAGCTATGCCCGCACGGTGATCCATACCTGGAAGGACGCCAGGCACAGGCAGAGCACGACGCCGCAGGCCGGCAGCCAGCGCAGTCGACTGCGCCGCGCGCACAGCTCCACGACCGCCTGGCGCACGTCGACGATCGAGCTGCCATAATAGTCGTGATTA
>JACDCP010000131.1 GCA_013817465.1 Gammaproteobacteria bacterium
GTCCTGAACACGCCCGCGGCGCGCCTGATTGCGCGTGGCGAGGAGCGACTCCTCCTGCTCGAGGAAGTTGAAGCGTTACTGGCGTCGAGGGCGCTCGTCGTGGACGCGTGCCGTCATGTCGTGCGTGACGCACGCACGGTGGTCTCGCTCGCAAGGCGTCCGGTGTTGTTCGCGCTCGCACGCGCGCTGGGCGAAGCGTGGCCCGGAGACGTGCCGAGGGGCACGCTCGTCGCGCGGGCATTCCGAGCGAAGCTCGCCGATGAATCGCATCGCGCGCGGTTGCGAGTCGAAGTCGGGCGGCTTCGCACGGTGCTTCGGACGCTGGCCGGCGTGAGCGCGACGAAGCGAGGTTTTGCGCTCGTGCCGCGCCGCGCACGCGAAATCGTCGTGCTCGCGCGGCCCGTCGAAGAGAAGCATGCGGCGGTGCTCGCCTTGCTCGCCGACGGTGAGTCGTGGTCGAGCTCGGCTCTGGCGCTTGCGCTCGGAACGAGCCAGCGCACCGTGCAGCGGGCGCTCGACTCGCTTGCGGCAGCAGGCAAGGTGCAGTCGTTCGGTCGCGGGCGAGCTCGTCGTTGGATGACCCCGCCCGTGCCGGGATTCACGACGACCTTGTTACTCCCCGCTCCTCTGCCGATTGACTAAGATGGAAGCATGAGTCGATCAACCGCAGAAATCGTCCGTGAATATGGACCCTTTCCGGGTGCCGACAGCGTGCATGGGGTCACGTATGACGGTCAGAACGTCTGGTTTGCTGCTGGAGACAAGCTGAGAGCCTTCGATCCTGCGAGCGGGAAGACGCTGCGCTCGATCGATGTCGCCGCGCATGCAGGAACGGCCTTCGACGGCCAGCATCTGTTTCAGCTCGCCGAGGATCGCATCCAGAAGATCGATCTGAAGACCGGCCGTGTGCTCGCCACGATCCCGGCGCCCGGCCGCGGCGGTGACTCGGGGCTCACGTGGGCCGAAGGGACGCTCTGGGTGGGGCAGTATCGGGACCGGAAAATCCATCAAGTCGATCCTCAAACAGGGGCGATCCTTCGCACTATCGAGACCAACCGCTTCGTCACCGGAATCACCTGGATCGACGGAGAGCTCTGGCACGGCACCTGGGAAGGTGACGAGAGCGATTTGAGGCGAGTCGATCCTGACACGGGAGAGGTCCTGGAGAGGCTCGAGATGCCGCCCGGAGTGGGCGTTTCGGGGCTCGAGTCCGATGGCGGCGATCAGTTCTTCTGCGGAGGAGGAAGCAGCGGCAAGGTGAGGACCGTCCGTCGACCCAGGCGAGGCTCCGCGGCCGGCAGCGGCTCCGAGATCCCCGCCGCCTCCCCGAGCAAGTAATTAAGCGGCCCTCGCGGGGCGAGCTTCGATATTTCCCTCCGATCGAGTTCGAACAGGCATACCATGAGCAACTGGAGAGTCCCGGGAGCCCGGTTGCGGCACTGTCTTGCATATCTGCTCGTTACGGATCTTCCGTCCAGCCTGAATGCGTGGGCTATAGACGAGGATAGTCACTCCGGATCAATCGGAGCGAATAGGTTACTGATCAAATCAAGTTCTGCGCGCTTCTGGTCCCTCGGTGTCCGACGCCGGGTTGGCGAATCGAGAAGTCGCCGATTACCAAGGCAGCTCTTCCCCGTTGGCGTGCCTGAAGCTGCCGCTCTTCGCGGCATCCAACTCGTCGATTCTTGCCACCAGCATCGCGGCGGCTTCAGATGGCTCCACGTTGCCGCGGCCGCCCGTCATGTCCGTGCGCACGTAGCCGGGATGCAGCAGTCCCACTGCAACGGCGCGCGGTGCCAGGTCGATCGCGAGCGAACGCCCGACCGCATTCAAGGCCGCCTTCGACATTCGATAGCCGTAACTGCCGCCGGAGCTGTTGTCCGCAATGGACCCCATACGGCTGGTGATGAGCGCAACCTTGGCGCCAGATGCCAGCTTGTCTTGAAAGGCATGCACGGTCAGCAGCGGCCCGAGCGCGTTCACGTAGAACTGGCGCTCGATGCGGTCACGAGCTTCGGCGACGTTCGAAAGAGGCTCGCTGCTGAGCACGCCTGCGTTGGCGATCAGCACGTCTACCTCCTCGACCGCCTCGGCGGCTCGCTGAAGGGCCTCAGGTGACGTGACGTCCACGTCTTCCGCGACCTCCGCACCCGAGTCGCGCAATTCATCGCTGGCGTGGCGGCACAGCGCAACGACGCGGTCACCGCGGTCCCGGTAGATACGCGCAATCGCGAGGCCGATGCCCCGGTTCGCGCCGGTGATGACGATTGTCTGTGCACTCATGGAACCTCCGTGCTCGTAGTGCGTTCGAGGAACGTTTTCCGGCCCGCCTGAACGAACGCCACTTTGCTCGCGCGTGCTGTGATTATGCTTGTTGCCCTGCGCTACAAAGACAGGACGTATTCTGTCGCCAGGAATCCGACCGTTATCGCGACGACTAGCAGCGCGCCCACGACGCGAGGCGGCGCCGGCACGGGGATGTCGAGCCAGCGGCATGCTGCGCCGATGCCGAACGCCAGTGCGAAACCGATCAGCTCCTTCATGGCGCTTTGTCCCGGGGCGCAGCGACGTCACCCGTCGGTTTGCCGGACAGCGCGCGCTGCACTCCGGCTCGCCGTGCCATGAAGCGATCAGTGACGGCATATCCGACGGTCATGGTGGCCACCAGCAGCGCCCCGATCAGGACCGGCGGTGCTGGAAGGGGAACGTCGGCCAGCCGGCAGACGATGCCGATCGCGAATGCCACCAGGAATCCAAGCGCTGTCTTCATTCGACCCGGTCCGGCAACAGGATCAGGCTATCTTCCGGCACGAGGCTGGTCGCGAGCATCACATCGTTGATGTCGCGATGCTCCGACCACGCGCGCTCCTCCCGATGACAAGCATCGAGCCAGAAGGACTGGATGGCCGGCTCGAGTGCGAGGTAAGGCTTCAACTCCGCGATCAGTGGATGCAATTGTCGGCTGCCGGACCCGTCCTCAGGCTGCACGCCCTGTCCGATCAACCCGAGCCCGGCCAGCCCGATCGCGAGGCCGATTTCCCGGAAAGCCAGGCGTTCCGACGCGGGCCGCTGTAATTCGGCTAGCCGGGAATAGACGGAAAGCCCGTCGCGCGCTGCCGTGAGCAGGCTTTCAAGCAGATCGCCGTCCGCGAAAGCTTCGTGCTTCGTCAGTTGCGCGACGCGAGCGGCGTCCATGAGCAGACCGCCCAGGCCCAGTGGATCCGCGGTCGCCCAATCCCGACTCTCGATCAAACCAGCAAAATCGCTCACCGCTAGCTTCAGATCCGGGCCAGTCGGGGTATTCGACAGCATCGATGCCGTCACCTGCAGCTCGATGCAGGTAATGAATCCGTCCAAAGGATCGTGTTGGCCCATCGACGGCACGAGCGCGCGCGAAAGGTCGATGCTCATCTTCCACACCATGCGCCGGCCGCTTGCGGGCACTTCGTAGCTGAAACCGGCATGCGCGGCCTCGGCGAGCTCCCGCGCCCACAGATTGAAGCGTGACTGCCCGGTTGCGCGCGACAGCTGGTCGAGGGCATGCATCCACTTGGTCAGGTAGTGAAAGTACTGGCCGTCGCGGTCCCACTCGAGCCGCTCGTCAAAAGGCTCACCTGGGGATCGTTCCGGGAGCTTCTTGCCAATACGCAAGCCGCCCCGCGTCGGATGGGACTTGCCTTCCTCCTCGCCGAGCCCGCTGATCCAGCCGGTGCGCGAATCCTCGGCGCGATGGCGGCCCAGCACGCGATGCACCTGCTCGACCAGGCGGAGCGCGAGCTCGGTGAAGCGCTCGTCATCCGTCGCCTGTGCCAGTGAGAGAAAATTGCAGACGGCGAAGGCGTCCGTCCATAGATAACGCTCCTTCGGCCCCTCCGCATCGAGCCCGGTGCGCTCCGCGAAACACATCATCAGCTCGGCCGCCTGCTCGACCGCTCTTTCTCTCGAAACCATGCACAGAAGCTTACGCCTTTGAAGATTGGGCAACGCCGATTCTCTTCCGATTGCTCTGGATGTCCAAACTCGGAACGAGTCAGGTCAGGCCGCGTCTCGGTCGCGCACGCGGATTTCCGCGGGATCGTGCCGGTCGGCAGTACCGATCCCCACGCCGTCAAGGGCTACGCGGCGCCGCGTGACGTGCGGATACGTAGCTATGACGAAGAAGCTGTCGGAATGGATTTCGAGGCCAGCCGAGCTCGCTAATGGGCGCCCATTATGCTGCGACCCAGTATGGACGCGAGGACCACGTAGATCACGATGATGGCGATGATCGACACGATGTAATGTGCCGGCCGCTTGTCGCTGGGCACGGCGAGAAAGCTCGGGATCATCTGATAGAGCAGCACCAGGCTCCAGATCGCCGCGGCGACGATGATCAGCAGGCCGATCCAGGGCACAGTCCCGATCACCTGTCCGATGTACATCGGCACCATCGCCAGCGAGACGCAGGCGAAGGCCTTCGAGAAATCGTTGACGCCTTTGAACACGCCGGCGAACACGCCGAGTATCAGCGCCATCAATGCGATTCCGGCCAGCGCGAAGACGACGCTGAGAAGCAGCGCCACGATGCCCGTGCCGGCATGGCCGAACGTATAAAACCCACTGAAGATCAGGCGCAGTATCCAGGCGGCGACCACGCTGCCGATGATGAGCGGCAAGGTCAGCGTGAGCGCCGTGTACTGCCAGTCACGGTTCTCGGCCGCATACGCCTGCCAGGTCGCCCGCGGCTCAAACAGCATGCCTTTGATCAGGCTGAGAGTCTTCCTGAAGTCCATGTGGATTTCCCCCGTTCTTGTTAGCGTTCCCGGAATTCTACACCTGCTGAGTCTGTCGCATCGAGATTCCCGCCCCCGTCGACGTATTCTCACAACCCTGGCGGCGGACGACCATGGCCTCGCACAGCGGGCGTTTTATCTGTGCTCCGACGAGCGAGCCGACCACGTTTTCACTCCGAATCATTCCCGTTATCGTCGTCGGTCGCTTTTTGTCCTTCACCTTCGAGCGGATTGTCGACGTCCTCGAGGCCGACGGTTCCGCTGATGCTCGCCGAAAATGCCTGCACGAACGCATTTCTGAGCACGTTGAATACAGCCGGCAGCAGCTCCGCATCGACGGCATCGAGCTCGCCTGAAAGCGGCACGCGTGTCGCAAAACGGCCCGTCGGCTGGTTTTCGAAAACCTCGGCGACGACTTCGACCAGGCCTTCCCAGGCCTTGCGAAAGAAACCGCCTTCGTCGGCAAGCGTCAAGAATTCGGCATCTTCCATCAACGGCTTCACGTAACCTTTGAACCGACCGTCTGCGGTCGCGATCTCCGCGTACAAAGAGAACGTTCCTGCCTCTGCATCGACGTTCACGTAGGCTTCCAGAAAAGGGTTGAGCGCCGGCAGCGGCAGCTTGTCGAGCTCGGCATCGAGCTCGATCTCCGGGGGATCGGCGACGGGGTCGAGCCTCGCGTTGACGCTCATCGGCGTAATGCCGAGGGCGGACCCGCGCGCCTCGAGGGTCGCGAAGACGTCGCTCTCGCTGTCGCGGAAGTTCGTGAGGTTCTGGGCGACGATTCTTATTGTGTCGACGTAAAGCTCCACTTCCGGCTCCGCCTCGAAATTGCGGAACTCGAGCCGGCCGTCGTTGACCGTTATCCGGTTGAAGCGAAATGGTGCGAGCGCCTCGAATGTTTCTGCCCAATCGGGGCCGAGACCCTTCTGTGAGCGCTGTTCCGTCTCCGCGTCCACGAAAACCATGCGCGGCGAGGCCGCGTGCACCTCCGCGACGAGCGCGCCGCGAAACAGCGCCGGCCATTCAATGGAAATATCGACGCGGGGAGCGCTGAAGAACGGCTCAGAAATGTCGCTGTCTCTCTTGTCGATCCGAATATTGTGCAGCGAATACTCGCCGCGCCAGATCGCCAGGTCGACGTCCTGGACGCGCCCGCTGTAATTGTCGAGTCCCTGCAGCGTGCGATTAACGTAGCGCTCGACTGCAAGCGGGGAGATCGCCCTGACAGCGACTGCCAGCAGGAGCACAATCAACAGCGCGAGTATCAGGCGGCGTCTGCGTTGCATATGGCGTCCGGACCGCAGGAAGAACTGCAGCGGTAGTCTAGTGTGCTGCCCCGGAAGTTGTGTCAGGAATTACTTGCGGGACACGACGCCAGGGCATGCCGAAGCTTTCCTGATATTGCACACACCTCCCTGGTACCTGAATCGTCTCAGCGACTGGCACGGTCCATGCAAAGCCCGTTCCATCTCCACCTCCGGATGGCACCCGCAAGAACATGGCCGCTGCCGCGATCGCCGCAGAACCGGATTTCGCCATGCCGCGGCGCGCGATGGTGGACCGGCAGCTCGTCCGCTGGCCCGCCAGTTCGACGAATACATCTGGTTCGACGAGTCCTCCGCCATTACGCCGCTCGGGTGTCAGTCCGCCGCGGGCTTGCCGGAGACTTATCCATTCGGCGTGTGAACGCCGGTACGATTCTTGCTGGGTTGATTTATCGATCTGCAAGGGAGCATCGACATGCCGCAGACCATTCCACGAAACGAGCAGCATGAGCTGCGCCGTCAGCTCGAAAGCCGTCGCGACGAGCTCGAGCGGGAAATCGAGGAATCCGTCGACGAATCGGAACAGCGCGCGGATCTGCGCGGCCAGGTTCACGACGAAGTCGACGAAGCAGTCGCCGATGATCTCGGCGAGAATGCCCTGGCGGAAGCCGAGCGGGCATCGGAAGAGTTCGACGCCGTGGAGCGTGCATTGTCGCGCATGGATGCAGGTTCCTATGGTCTCTGCGTCGTTTGCGGCGACGCTATCGAACCCGAGCGCTTGCGCGCGGAGCCGGCTGCGGAGCGATGTATCGACGACCAGAGGCGCCTGGAAAGGGAGACGGCCGCCCGGAGTCCGTCGCTATGAGCAGCCTGTAGGTTTTACAAAACGGAGCACTCGAGATGATCGATCCCGATGACGAGGAGATGGCTTGCGCACATGAGGATTGCGAGTGCGACGTGTCGTCCACTTCCGCGATCGAGCGCGACGACGAGTTCTACTGCAGCCGCGGATGCGCCGACGGGCACGGTTGCGATCATGCGGGATGCGACTGCGCGGCGTAGGCCGAATCAGCGAAGGCTTGCCGGCGGTGCGCCGAAGACGAGTTGTGCTCCCCGGATCATAGTCCGGGGCAGGCTTACTCCGGTCTGCCGGCGATGCGCGGCATCGAATGCGCATCGCGACCTTTCGCCAGCACGTCGAGCAGCTCTGCGACACTGACGGGCTTGGTCAAGTGGTAATCGAAGCCGGCGCTCAGTGACGCTTCGGTCGCCTCCTGATGGCCGAAGCCGCTCAGGGCGATCAGCAAGGCGCCTGCGAGCCGCTCGTCTTCGCGCAGGATCTGCGCCAGGCGATAACCGCTCATATCCGGCAGCTTGATATCGAGGATCAGTGCCTCGGGTTCGAAGCTTCGCGCCGCCTCGAGGGCCGATAAGCCGTCAAAAGCGGTCTCGGTGCGGCAACCGCCCTGCATCTCGAGCAGCATGGACAAGCTCTGCGCGGCATCGACATTGTCGTCGACCACGAGCACGCGCAGGCCGGGATCGGGACACTGTCCCGCGCCAGTGGATTGCTTCGTGTCCTGCTGCGCGGCTTCGGCTTCTGCCAGCGGCAGCCGCACGGCGAACTCGCTGCCGCGGGCGGGGCCGTCCGAATGCACAGACACTTTCCCGCCGTGCAGCGCGGTGAGCTGTCGCACCAGGGTGAGACCGATGCCGAGCCCGCCCTGCCCGGCACTTTCGCTGCGGATCTGGGTAAAGGCGTCGAATATGGTCTCGAGCCGGTCCGGTGGTATGCCGATGCCGTTATCCGCCACCTGCACGACCACATCCTGGCCGTCGACACCGGCTGTCAGCCCGATACGGCCGCCTTTCGAGGTGTACTTTGCGGCATTCGTCAGAAGGTTGATGAAGATCTGCTCGGCGCGGGTCGGATCGGCGTACACGCAGGCATCGGACGCAGCGTACACATCGATGTCGAGCTGCTGGGCTTTCTCATCGATGAGCGGCCGCGCCGACTCGACGGCGCGGCGGAGGATCGGCTCGATCCTCACCCGCCGCTGGTTGAGCGTGATCTTGCCCTGGGCGATGCGCGTGACGTCGAGCAGATCGTCCAGCAGCGAGGTGAGTTGCTCGACCTGCGCCTTCATCATGGCGATGGTCCAGTCCGCAGTCACTTTGTCACGGTCCGGCGCCGCGATGAGGCGAATGCCGTTGGCGATGCCCGCGAGCGGGTTTCTCAGCTCGTGGCCGAGGATCGCCAGGAATTCGTTCTTGCGGCGGTCGGATTCGCGCAGGCTCTCCTCGGTTCGCTTGCGATCGGTGAAGTCCTGCACGGTCACGCACAGTCCGAGAATACGGTCATCCGCGTCACGAGCAGGGCAGCAGTTCACGAGCCAATTGCGCATGCCCCCCGGATCGCCCGGTGTCTCGCCGCTCACTTCGAGGCCGGTGATCGTCTCGCCGGTGTCGAGCACACGCTGGTAATGGGGAGCGACCTGCTCGGCGATCGAGGCGGGCAGAACCTCCCGCAGGGTCTTGCCGATGTGCTCTTCGGGCCGCTGGCCGTTAATGGATGCGAGCCGCTCGTTGATGCGCACGTAGCGCAGGTCCCGGTCGTAATAGGCGAGGCCGATGGGCGCGCTGTCGTACAC
>JACDCP010000318.1 GCA_013817465.1 Gammaproteobacteria bacterium
TCGTCGGAAAGCGCCGAATCGCGTTGCTGATTTCCATGCTCGCCATCGTCATTTCTCTGGTCTCGCTTGCAGTGCGGGGCCTGAACTTCGGCATCGATTTCACGGGCGGCGTGTTGATCGAGGTCGTATAAGACTCAAAAAAAAATATCGGCGAGATTCGCGCCACCCTCAGCGAGGCCGGCTTCGGGAATCCGCAGGTGCAGAGCTTCGGCAGCGCGACCGACGTGTTGATCCGGCTTCTGCCCAGCGACGTGACGAGCGATGCGGACGAGATCCGCGATCAGATTCTGACCGTGCTGCGCGAGCACACGCCGGAGGTTGAGTTGCGGCGCGTGGATTTCGTCGGGCCGCAGGTTGGCGAGGAGCTCTCGGAGCAGGGCGGCCTGGCGATGCTGTTCGCTCTCCTCATGATTCTCGCCTACGTCGCCTTCCGCTTCCAGTGGAAATTCGCCGTCGGATCGGTGGTGGCGCTCGCGCACGACGTGACCATCACGCTCGGTTATTTTTCGGTGTTCGGCCTGCCATTCGACCTTTCCGTGCTGGCTGCGGTGCTGGCAGTGATCGGCTATTCGCTGAACGACACCATCGTGATCTTCGACCGTATCCGCGAGAACTTCCTCAAGATCCGCAAGAAACCCGCGGCGGAAGTCATCAACGTGTCGGTCAATCAGACGCTGGCGCGCACGGTCATGACGGGCGTCACGACGCTGCTGGTGCTCGTCGTGCTGTTCCTGCTCGGCGGCGAAACGCTGCGGGGGTTTTCGGTCGCGCTCATCGTCGGCATTCTGGTCGGTACTTACTCATCGGTCTACGTGGCGTCGAGTGTCGCGTTATGGCTTAACGTCACGACCCTCGATCTGATGCCGCCGCAGCCGTCCGAAAAGGACGTCGATCCGCTGCCTTGACCGGACGCCACGACGGCACTTCAGTGATATTCCTGATTTCCACAAGGAAATCTGGAAGGTCACCGAACGAACGGCCGGATCGCTTCCAGCAGTGCCGCGAAGATCTTCGGGTTGCCGGCAACGATGTTGCCGTCCTCGTGAAAGTCATCCTCACCGGTGAGGCCGCCGACCAGCCCTCCGGCTTCGCGGATCAGCAGCACGCCGGCCGCCATATCCCAGGGTTGCAGCCCAAACTCCCAGAAGCCGTCGAAGCGGCCCGCTGCCACATAAGCGAGGTCGAGCGCGGCCGAGCCCGGTCGGCGCACGCCCGCCGATCGGTCCATCAGAACGCGCAGCATGTCGAGATAGCGATCCACCCACTCGGCCTTCGAACGATAGGGAAAGCCGGTGCCGACCAGGGCGTGGTCGAGCGTCTGCGTGCGGCTTACGCGGATACGCCGGCCGTCGAGTTGTGCGCCTTCGCCGCGTGAGGCCGTAAAAAGTTCCTGCCGCAGCGGGTCGTAGATAACGCCCTGTTCGAGGCGCCCGCGATGCTGCAGGGCCACCGATACGGAGAAGACGGGAAAGCCATGAATGAAGTTGGTCGTACCGTCGAGTGGATCGATGATCCAGAGGAACTCGCTGTCGGGGCGGCCATGCCGGCCGCTCTCTTCGGCGAGCACGCCATGATCCGGGTAATTTTGCCGGATGGTCTGTACGATCTCCTGCTCGGCGAGCCTGTCGACTTCGGTGACGAACTCATTGCGACTCTTGGTGGCGATCTCGTAGCTTTCCAGCCGGCCGAGATATCGCAGTATGGTATCGCCCGCGCGGCGCGCGGCGCGCACGGCGATGTTCAGAAGCGGCGGCATGTAAAAAACCGGAAAATGGGGACATTCCTGATTTCATTGATTGAGCTTGGCGGGCTGTGGCTCCAGTCTAACGATTTTCGTGCCGGCTCATGCAATTGCGGAGACCGGACGGTGAAATCAGGAATGTCCCCGTTTTCGACGCAGGCCCGGTAAAATCAAGAATGTCCCCATTTCCCGCCATCCGCTTCGTGCTGGTGGACAGCTCGCATCCCGGCAATATCGGCGGCAGCGCCCGCGCGATGAAGAATATGGGGCTCGAATCCCTCTGCCTGGTTACGCCCGTGGCTTTTCCCCACGCGGATGCGACTGCCCGGGCTTCGGGAGCGGACGACCTCCTGCAGCGCGCGAAGCTTTTTTCGACGCTCGATGAGGCTGTCGCGGACTGCGGGCTGGTGCTCGCAGCGAGCGCGCGCCGGCGAGCCTTGAGCTGGCCTGTGCTGACGCCGCGCGAGTGCGCGGCGCGTGTCGTCGAAGCCGCACGGAACACACCGGTCGCCATCGTTTTCGGCCGCGAGAAGGCGGGCTTGAGCAATGAGGAGATCGAGCGATGCAATGCGCTGGTCATGATTCCGGCGAGCCCGTCCTACAGCTCCCTGAATCTGGCGATGGCCGTGCAGATTATCGCCTACGAGATCCGGCTGGCGCTCGCGGAGGACTCTCCGGATGAAGCCGCGTCTGACGGCGGCAAGCCGGCCTCGGCCGAAGATCTGCGCCGACTTTTCGAGCATCTCGAGCGCGTGCTCGTCAAGGCCGGTTTCCTCGATCCTGCGCATCCGCGCCGGCTCATGCGCCGGCTGGTGCGCCTGTTCCAGCGCGCCGGGCTGGATCATAACGAGCTCAACATCCTGCGGGGCATCCTGAGTGCAGTGGAGGCGCC
>JACDCP010000132.1 GCA_013817465.1 Gammaproteobacteria bacterium
GTTCGCAAGCCGGGTCGCGATGCCTTCGTTGAACCAGAGCAGCCGCGAGCATTGCCACAGCGCGCTCCGGTATGCGCGTCTCGAGCAGCTTGCCGAAAAGCGGTTCGGCGAAGCCCGCAAGCATGAGCGACAGATCGGTCACCGCCCCTTCGTGCTCGGAAGGCACCAGGTCCAGGAGCGGCGCCACCCATTCGAGCTTCAGCCTGACCGCGGCCATCTCGTAGCCGGGCTCGAACATACACAGGGAGGGCTTCGACTTCGGCCCGACGATGACCAAGCGCGGTTCCAGCGGATATCCGCCGGCCTCGCGACGACAGCAGAACGCAAGGCTCAGCGCGGGATCGGGCAGCACGCGATGGAACGCCAGGTCGAAGGGCAGGGTATGCCCTCGACGTCCGGCGCCTATCGCCTGAACATCAGCAACTAGCGTGCCAGCCAGCCGCGGCGCCAGACGCGGCGTGGCTTCTCTGAGTCGCCCCATAATCGAGTCTCCTCACCATGCAGCAGATCGCCCAGCACCTGCGAGTCGTGGACATTGGCCGCCGTGGCCACCACCGAGTGAATCAGCTTGCTGTGGCTGTCCACGCCGATGTGCGCCTTCATGCCGAAATACCACTGATTACCCTTCTTCGTCTGGTGCATCTCCGGATCGCGTTGCTTGTTCCGGTTCTTGGTCGAACTCGGCGCATTAATGATCGTCGCATCCACAATCGTGCCGCGGGACAGCTTCATGCCATTCTCCACCAGATACTCGTTGACCAGCCGGAACAACTCATCGCCCAGGTTGTACCGTTCCATCAAATGGCGGAACTCATAGATCGTCGTCTCATCCGGCACGCCTTCCTCGCCCAGGTCGATGCCGACAAACCGGCGCATCGCCCGAGAGTCGTACAATGCCTCCTCGGCGCCCGGGTCCGAAAGACTGAACCAGTGCTGCAGAAAGTGAATCCGCAGCATCCGCTCAATGCCTACCGGGCGGCGTCCGGCGCCTTCCGGCTTCGGATAATAGGGCTCGATCGCCGCCACCAGCTCGCCCCACGGGATGATCGTGTTCATCTCACTAAGAAAACGCTCCTTGCGCGTCGTCTTGCGAAACCGCTCAAAGTTCTCGTCCGCCAAAGATCGCTGACGCATCGGCTTGTTCTCCCGCCCAAAAGCTCGACTGCTATTATCCGGGAAACGAGAAATTAATCAGAGGTTCCCTAGAACAATGCCGTAAGTATTTTTATATAATAAGAATATTACGAGGACAGGCTATGGACGATTCGATGATTGAGATTTCTAAGCGGATCACTGTCAATTTGAAGCAATGCGGAGGGCGACCAGACGCTGAGTGAGCGAATACGCATGGAAACGCGGATTTCGAGTGCTGGACCGAGGCGCTTCTCAGATGAATACTGTGACCAGTAGCGGCACAAATTCGGGTCGACATATGGGACATGCGACCGCGGAAATAGAGCTCAGCAACCCGAGGGAGCCGGATCTGGATCCGGTCCGGGTAACAGCGCTTGCCGACACCGGCGCGCTGATGCTCTGCATACCGCAGCACGTTGCTCTGCAACTCAGGCTCGACACCGAATCACTGCGCGAAGTCACGGTCGCCGATGGCCGCAGGTTGAGCGTCCCCTATGTGGGACCGATCCGAGTTCGATTCGGAAAGAGATTCTGCTATGTCGGCGCTCTGGTGATCGGCGATGAAGTGCTTCTCGGAGCGGTGGCTATGGAAGATATGGACCTGATTATTTCTCCGAGTCGACGCCAGGTGACCGTGGACCCCGCAAGTCCGAATTTACCGCACTCACGCGTCAAGGTCGCTTGCCGTAAAGCATCGTCACATTGATACGGCGGTTCTCGTAACCCTGCCTGAAATGGATCTCGTCCGTCCGGTGGAAGAGGTCCGAGTTGAAGATGACCGCGCGATTCTGCCGGTGCGGCACGCGCACGGGCTTTGATCCACTCGAGGCCAGGAACCGGCGAATCGCGGCTTGATCGTCGCGCTCGTTCGAGTTGTAGCGTTTCGAGCTCCAGTCCGCCGGTGCTTCCTTGTCCCACACCACGAGGCCGCCTGATTCGGGCGCCTGATTCGCTTCGCTCGGCGTGAGCCAGAAGTTGACGTTGATTGCGGCCGTGTCCGCATGCATGTCGATGCCGGACAGCCGGCTGTCGTACTTGTATGCCCAGAGTTGTGCGAGCCGATGCGGGCCGAAGATGCCCGGCAGCGCGAGCGGCAGCTCTTCGGCGATCTGCAGCAGCAGCGGACAGCAGAAACCGTCCTCCATATAGGCGCCGAGATAGCCGTTTGCGTGGGTGAAATCGAACCAGAGCGTCGATTCGAGGCAAAAGCTGCGCAGGCTCGCCAGCGCCGCCGGCGTCAACAGTCCGTCGACCCAGGTGATTCCCGGGGCCCGGGCTGCGTAATCTCGTTCGCTGCCGGTCGCATCGAGCAGCGGGCTGATGACAGGGCCATCGAGGCGTGGTGCAGCCGCGACGTGCAGGAGTCGATTGTAGAAGCCTTGCAGGTCTTGCTCGGTGTCGAGCGACAGGTCGACCAGCCGGCCGGCAGCCCGCCCGTCCGGCAGGCGCTCCAGCAGACGCTCGATCTGCACGACCATGGTCGCGCAGGAAGCAGGTATCCTGTTTCGTTGCATCAGATACAGAAGTTGCTCCCGGTCGTGCTCGAGCTTGGCCCGTGAGGTGCGCGAGAACGTGAACAGCCGCTGCGCGTGACTTGCGCCGGGCGCACGAAGCAGTCTCGCACCCGCCAGAAAAGCTTCCGCAGCTTCCTCGAAGCGGCCGAGCTCCTTGAGCGTGAAGCCTCGCTGGCGATGCGCTGCGACCAGCCCGGGATCGATAGTGAGCGCCTTTGAGAAAAACCCGAGCGCGGCTTCGCGCTCGCCCCGCCGGCGCTTCACGGCGCCGATTCCGGCAAGCGCCGGTGCGTTCTGCCCATCGAGCGCGAGCACCTGCTCATAACAGCTCGCCGCGGTGTCGAGCTCGTCGAGCTCGCGTGTGATCTCTGCTGCGTTCAGCAGCACGCTGATGCGGCGCGGCTCGATCGCCAGCGCGCGGCGACAGACTTGCAGCGCTTCGGTGAAACGTTCTTCGAGACGCAGCACGTCGCCGAGCTCGGCAAGCGCCTGCGCGTGCTCCGGAGCAATCGCGAGCGCGCGCCGGAAACATTGCCCGGCCTCAGCGAGACGTTGTTCCAGCTTGCGGACGAGGCCGAGATTGTAATGCGCATCGGCGTATTGCGGGGCACGGGTCAGCGCGGCGGTCAGTGCTTCCGACGCCTCGGCGAGCCGCCGCTGCTCGAGGAACACGACACCGAGGTTGCAGTAATAGGCGGGCCGATCGCCGCCTGCGCGGATGGCCGCCTCGAGCAGCGGGAGCGCTTCGGCGTGCCGGCCGATCTGATGCTCGATTAGGCCGAGGAAGTGCAACGCGTCCGCATGCGCGGGATCGGCGGCGAGAAGCAGGCGATACAGGCGCTCCGCTTCCTCGAGCCGCCCCGCCTTGTGATGTTCCAGGGCCTTTGCCAGCTCGCCATTCATGCTTTGGCGGTCACGGCCAGTCTGTTCCACACATAGGGCTGATGTTACCCTGTCCGCCTCCATGATTCGTACATCCCGGTCTCTATGAAGATCGCGATTCTTTCGCGCGACTCCAAGTTGTACTCGACCCGCCGCCTGGTGGACGCCGCGCACGCTCGCGGCCATCAGGCTCGCGTCATCGACCACCAGCGCTGCTACATGAATATCGCAAGCCACAAGCCGGCGGTGCATTACAAGGGCGAGAAGCTGATCGGCTTCGATGCGGTCATACCGCGTATCGGCGCTTCCGTCACGTTCTATGGTACGGCCGTGCTGCGCCAGTTCGAGATGACTGGCGTATTCCCGTTGAACGAGTCCGTCGCAATCAGCCGTTCGCGCGACAAGCTGCGCTCCCTGCAGCTCCTGTCGCGCCGGGGCATCGGGTTGCCGGTGACGGGTTTCGCCCACAGCCCCGACGACACGGAAGATTTGCTCAAGCTTGCCGGCGGCGCGCCTGTGGTCATCAAGCTGATCGAGGGCACGCAGGGCGTCGGCGTGGTGCTGGCCGAGACTCGCCAGGCCGCGGAAAGCGTGATCGAGGCCTTTCGCGGACTCAAGGCGAATTTTCTCGTGCAGGAATTCATCGCCGAAGCCGGCGGGGCGGATATCCGCTGCTTCGTGATCGGCGGCAAGGTTGTCGCCTCCATGAAGCGTCAGGGCAAGGAGGGCGAATTCCGGTCCAACCTGCATCGCGGCGGCGCCGCCCAGCTCATAAAGATTACGCCTGAGGAGCGCTCGACGGCTGTGCGTTCGGCTTCGATCATGGGCCTCAACGTCGCGGGCGTCGACATGCTGCGCTCGAACCATGGGCCAGTGGTCATGGAGGTCAATTCCTCGCCCGGGCTCGAAGGCATCGAAAAAGCCACCGGCAAGGACATCGCCTCGATGATCGTCGGTTTCATCGAGAAGAACGCGGTTGCGGGCAAGACGCGAACGAAGGGCAGCGGCTAGAGGCTCTTAGCATGTTGCACGCGCTGCTCGTCGACGATGACGCGGATCACTTGATGAGGCTTGCCCCGGTATTCCGCCGGCAGGGCTTCTCGGTCACCACGGCCGCTACCTATCAGGCTGCGAGCGAGGCGTTGCTGCGCGAGCTGCCGCAGGTTGTCCTCATTGACGTAAAGGTGCAGGGCGGCGACGGCATCACGCTGTTCGAGAACGCCGATCTCGCCAACGTCGTGGATATTTTCCTCATGGCCGACGAGCCGAGCGTCGCATCTGCCGTGCGCGGCATGCGCGTCGGCGCTTCCGGCTACTTCAGCAAGCCCGTCGACATGCGGGAGCTCGAGGGCGCCTTGACGGAATACCGCGAGCAGCACGCCTCCGAGGCTGGCGACGAAGGACCATCCGCCGGTGCACGCACTCTGCTGACGGGATCCTCTCCGGCCATCACCAAATTCCTGCGCATGATCCGCAAGGTCGCCGCAACCGAAGCGGCCGTGCTGCTTGCCGGGGAGAGCGGGGTCGGCAAAGAGCTCGCTGCGCAAACGATCCATGCGCGCAGCCGGCGCAGCCGGGGTCCGTTCGTCGCCTTGAATTGCGGTGCCATCACCACGGACCTCATGGAGAGCGAGCTGTTCGGGCACGAAAAGGGCAGCTTCACGGGCGCGGCGCGCGCGCACAAAGGATATTTCTCACGCGCTGCCGGAGGAACCCTGTTCCTCGACGAAATCACCGAGCTGCCGCTCGAGCTTCAGGTCAAGCTGCTGCGCGTCCTGGAGACGCGCCGTTTCTTCAAGGTGGGCGGTGAAAAGGAAGTCGAGGCCGACGTACGGCTCATCAGCTCGACGAACCGCGATCCGGCGAACGCGGTCCGCGAACGGAAGCTGCGTGAAGACCTTTACTATCGCATCGCGCAGTTCCCGGTGCGCATGCCGCCGCTCAGGGAACGCGGCGAGGATGTGATCGAGCTCGCTCGCGAATTCCTGGCGGCGCATGTGGAGAAGACGGGCGTCGAGAAGCGTTTCGAGGATCAGGTACTGGAGCTTTTCCGGCTGCACGACTGGCCCGGTAACGTGCGCGAGCTGAAGAATGTGGTGGCGCGCGCGTACATTCTCGCGGGGGACGCGATCACTGTCGACGACCTGCCCGGAAACATTCCGTCGGGCCATCCGACGCGTGGCGACCACGTACGCCTGACGATCGGTCACAGCCTCGAGGACGTCGAGCGGCGCATCATTTTTGCGACGGTCGAGCATTATGCCGGCGACAAGAAAAAAGCGGCGCACGCCCTCGGCATCAGCCTGAAGACACTCTATAACCGGCTGCGGAAATACCAGCTTTCGTGACATCCGGTGGCGGCTGACCTGCGGCGACTGGCGTGGTCGGATTCGGGTTGTGATCTCGCAATGAATGGCGTCATGCCGCAAGCGGCGCAACACTCGTAGCGACTATTACAAGCGTTCTTGAGCGCCGCTGGCACGCTTCCTGCATCGGAGGCTTAGGTTCTCAGCGAGCGCAATATGAAACCGGATTCGAGCCGCGCCAGCACGATTTTCGACGGCGACGTTCACAATGGTCGCGGCGAGCATCTGGGGCGCATCGAGGATCTCGTGCTGGACGTCGAGGAGGGGCGCATCGAGTATGCGTTGCTGGCACTCGATGAGCGCAGTGCCGCCGGTGTACGGCGGGTGGTCACTGTGCCGTGGAGTTCGCTGCATCGGGACGATGGCGGCCGGGCCTTCATTCTGGAAGTGAGCAAACACACGTTACTCGCTGTGAGCATGAGTGTTCGCGACTGACGGGCGCCTTCGGCGGCGCAGGGAGATGTAATGGACGGCAGACGGCAAGGCGCGGACACGGCTCCGGACGAAAAGGGCTCCTCGCAGGTCGACGTGCGACAGAAGCAGGGGCGGCCGGCGGAGACGCCGAAAGTAAGCTGCGGGGTATGCAACAGGGAACTCGACGAGCTCGAGGCGATGAAGTCGGAGGCCCAGGATGAGGTGACCTTCTTCTGCGACCTTGAGTGCTTCGGCAAGGGGGAACACGCGCGGTCCAGCCGCTGAGAGTGACACAGCCTCCCGGCAGGCTGTCGAAACCAAACCTGTGCAATAGCCTGTCAGGGAATGAGCCTCTCAGCGATACTGCAACCCGGCGTCAATTGCTGGCGGATCGCGCAGTCGCGCCGCGCAGGGGTGCTCATAGACGCAGATGCCTACTTCCATGCCTTGCGGCGTGCTCTTGTGCGTGCGCAGCGATCCGTTTTCATCATCGGCTGGGACGTCGATAACCGGCTCTATCTGCCGGGCGGTGCGCCCGGCGACGAACTTCCGCAGGCTTTGGGCGAATTTCTCGACGCCTTGACGGCGCGCCGGCCATCGCTCGAGATTTTCATTCTCATCTGGGATTTCGCGTCCCTGTATGCCGACGCGCGCGAATGGCTGCCCGTTTTCCGGGCTAACTGGAAAACGCACGGACGCCTGCATTTTCACATGGACGGCCGTCATCCGCCGGGGGCAACGCAACACCAGAAGCTCGTCGTCATCGATGACGATGTCGCGTTCTGTGGCGGCATGGATCTCAGGAAGCCTTTGCAAAATGCGGGCACGGCATGGCACGACGTGCAGGCGATCGTGCAGGGGGCGCCGGCACAAGCGCTCGGCGAGGTGGCCCGCGCGCGCTGGCAGCGCGCAACGGGAAAGGCGGTACATGCGGGGCAGCCTGCCCCAGCAGCCGATGCCTGGCCCGAGGGCCTGGCGGCGGATTTCGACCTCATCCCGACCGGCATCGCGCGCACCGAGCCCGCTTACGCGGGAAATGACGCTGTGCGCGAAATCGAACGGCTATACCTCGACGCGATAACCACTGCGCGCAGTGCGATCTATATCGAAAACCATTACCTGACCGCGGCGGGCATTGCCGACAGGCTGGCAGCGCGATTGCGGGAGCCGGACGGCCCGGTGATCGTCATCGTTCTGCCGAGCGCGATTCACGGCTGGCTTGCGGAAAACGAGACCGGCGTTCGCCAGGCCCATGTGATCCGATTGCTTCGCGACGCGGACGCCCACGGTCGGCTGCGCGTTTGCTCTCCTCACCGGCCGGCGCCGGAAAACGCGCAAACCGAAGTGCGCGGCAAGGTGCTGGTTATCGACGACCGGCTGCTCAGCATCGGCTCCGCCAATCTCTCGCAGCGTTCCATGCACCTGGACGCCGAGCTGAATATCGCGTTGGAGGCAGACACACCTGAGGCCCGGGCGGGCATACACGATATCCGCGCTCGCCTGATAGGAAGTTACCTCGAATCCGGTGAGGCTGCTTCGGCACGCTGCGCGACTCCCGATGAAGACTCCGGCGCCCGGTTGCTGCGACTGATCGACGCGCATGCCGGATGCGAGCGCAGCCTGAGGGCACTGGAGACAAGCGGAGCGCTTCCTGCCGCCGAGCTGCCGACTTCGGCGATGGAGATTCGGCCGGAGTATCCGGTCAGCCCCCAACGGTTGAGCGACATGCTAGTGCCGGCGGCACCCCGAAGCTGGATCGGTTTCGCCGTCGCCGGGTGCGTGCTGCTGTTGCTGTTCGCGGCAATGGCCGCCGCCTGGCAGTGGACGCCGATTGCGGAGTGGCTGAACGTCGAGAATCTGGCAGCGCAAGTTGCGGCATACCGGGATCACCCGCTCGCCCTGCCGCCGGTCGTCACGGCTTACGTCATCGGCGGCCTGCTCGTAGCGCCTATCACTATTCTTGTTGTGATTACCGTGCTGGCGTTCGGTGTGGGCAAAGGCATTGTCTACGCGCTGCTCGGCTCGCTGGCCAGTGCGTCAGCCGTCTATGGCCTCGGTCATGCGATGGGTCGCGACAGCATTCGCAGGCTGGCCGGGGCGAGGCTCAACCGCGTGAGCCGTGCCCTGGCGCGGCGCGGCATCCTCTCCATGGTGCTGGTGCGCTGGATTCCGCTGGCGCCGTTCTCGATCGTGAATCTGGTGGCCGGCGCCTCGCATATACGCTTCGGCCATTATCTGATCGGCAGCGCGGTCGGCATCTTCGTGGACATCGTGTTCATCGCTGTGTTCATGCGCCAGTTGCAGGCGGCGCTGCGCGAGCCCGGCTGGGTGAGCATCGGCATCATCG
>JACDCP010000133.1 GCA_013817465.1 Gammaproteobacteria bacterium
CTCGCAGCGCTTACCGGTATGCGAACGCCGACCCGGTCACCGGACAGGCGGCCTGGTACGACCTGCGCGTGAGAATGACCAAAGCGGAGCCCGACGAGGCGGGGATCAGCGAGCCGCAGTTCGAAGTGTTGCGCGATCTGCCCGGCATGCACGCACCGCCGGATATTCTGCGTTATGGCGAAAAATTCCTGCCGCGCTGGAGCTGGCGCCGGAAGGACAAGAGCGCAACCCGCGCATGACATCGCTGCCGCCATCCCCACCGAAGAAGCTCGGCCTGGTGATCGATCTCGACACCTGCGTCGGTTGTCATGCCTGCGCGGTGGCCTGTAAGGAATGGAACGCCGGCGGACACTCCGCGCCGCTAACCGACGAAAACCCCTACGGCGCCGATCCGACCGGTGTGTGGTTCAATCGAGTGCACAGCTATGAGGTGACGGGCGGCGAATGCGGGCGCACCGTGAATTTCCCCCGTTCCTGTCTGCATTGCGACGAGCCGGCCTGCGTCACAGTATGTCCGACCGGCGCCTCGTACAAGCGCGCCGAAGACGGCATAGTGCTCGTCAATCCTGACACCTGCATCGGCTGCAAGCTCTGCTCCTGGGCCTGCCCCTACGGCGCGCGGGAGTTCGATGACGACGACGGCATCATGAAGAAATGCACGCTGTGCATCGACCGCATCTACAACGAGCATCTTGCCGAAAACGAGCGCGTGCCGGCCTGCGTTGCGGTCTGCCCTACCAGCGCTCGCTATTACGGCGATCTGGGCGATCCGGACTCGGACGTGTCGCGCCTGGTGGCCGAACGCGGCGGCTACGACCTCATGCCCGAGATGGGTTACAAACCCGTCAATAAATATCTGCCGCCGCGGCCGCGCAAGACGGCGGCCGGAGCGACCGGTGCGCCAGACCGGCTCGAGCCGCTGCAAAGCACGACACAAGGAGAAGATCATAACAACCGGTTTCTGAGCTGGGTGGACCGGCTGTTGTCGCGGTGAATCCCGCCTATTCGGTCATTTTTTTCAGCACCGCCACCGGCGCCGGCTATGGGCTGCTGATTCTTCTGGCCGCGCTGGCTGCCGCCGGCCTCATTCCGCCGCGGTTCGGGCTCGGCATCGCGGCGTTCACGGTTGCACTGACTCTGATTACAGCAGGGCTGCTCGCTTCCACGGCGCATCTCGGCCATCCCGAACGGGCGTGGCGCGCGCTGACCCAATGGCGGTCCTCATGGCTTTCGCGTGAAGGCGTCGCGGCCGTGATTACCTACGTTCCGCTCCTGGTCTTCGCATTCGGCTGGGTCGTACTCGGCCAAAACACCGGCTTCTGGATCTGGGCCGGGCTTGCCGGGGCTGCGCTCGCCGTCGTGACGCTCATCTGCACGGCAATGATCTATGCCTCGTTGAAACCGGTCCCCCGCTGGCGCAACGTCTGGGTGGTTCCCGTTTACCTGGCGATGGGGCTGGCGACAGGTGCTTTGCTTCTGAATTTTCTCATGCACGTCTGCGGCCTGGGAGCAGCTTGGATGGTCTGCCTGACCGCGGGCATGACCCTGGCAGCATGGAGCATCAAGCTCGCTTACTGGAGACACGTCGACTTGGCCCGGCCCATGAGTTCGGCCGGCAGTGCTACGGGCCTCGGCCGTTTCGGCGAAGTACGGCAGCTCGAATCGCCCCACACGTCAGAGAACTTCGTGATGAAAGAGATGGGTTACCGCATCGCCCGACGGCACGCAAGAAAGCTCCGGCAGCTTGCATTCGGCATTGGTGGCGCGGTGCCTTTTGTCCTGCTGCTGGCGACCCTCGCTCTGCCACCGGTTCTCGCTGGCTTCTTGCTGGCGGTCAGCGTTGCGGCGGGCGCTTCAGGGACGCTGATCGAACGTTGGCTCTTTTTCGCAGAAGCAGAGCACGTTGTCACCCTCTACTACGGTGCTCGCGTTTCCAGCGGGATTTCCGGTGGAAAGTAATAAAGGCCCCTTTTTCAGGACGCGACTACCCGGCGCCGGCCATTCTATAGACGGCCTGATGTCCGGTTGCCGGCGCGTCGTTGTTTGTTTCTGACTGAAGCCGCGACCGTGACGGGCGGGCTCATCGAGCGCTGGCTGTTTTCGCCGAGGCGCGGCCGCGACTATGCTGTACTTCGGCGCGAGGAATCTGTGAGTTCTGCTGGCGCCCGACTGTCGTCGTCAGGAGCGAGGAGGCCGGTCGACCGGCCTTCCCCGCACCTTTCAGTCTTGCGGCTTATCGTTGGCGATCGCGTCCACCTTTGTCGTCGTCGCGCTGCCGATCGCGGTCGCCCCGATCGGGATTGCCGGGCCGCTTGTCCGGATCCTGTCCCTGGCCGGGCCGCCGGTTCGGATCCTGTCCCTGTCCCGGGGCCTGTTTCTTCCGATCGGGATCCTGCTGTTTGCGATCCGGGTTGTCGCGGCCTGGTTGCTGGCCGGCCTTCGGATCTTTTTCGGGTCTTGACGGAGATTCCATAACTTGCTCCTTCAGATAGGTTTCCTGAGTGCTCCTGTAACCGCTGTGATCAGCGGGATCCCTGAGCTGCCGTTTCATCGTGCTGCCGATGCGTGCAGGCCGCACTCGCGGCCTCCGCCAGCCGAAACACATTCTGCAATTACCATGCCAGTCGCCCGTTCGGCCGCGATCCTGTTATCCATAGCCACCAGCGCAGGCGGATTCGGGGGCGTGCTTGTGCCTTGACAGAAGCTCATACCGCAACCCGCGCACCTGATCTACGGCCACTGGTGGGATCGGATTCTGACTGTGGTCGCGCGTTGAAACGGCGTCACACCGCAACCCGCGCACCTGATAAATCAGCCATGACAACTGTTTTTGGGCGCGGGTGGCATGCGGCTTGCATACGAAGCGCGATGCACGTGAACAGGGAGAATTATTATGGCAACGATTCGTGAGGATGCGGTGATCACCGAAATGGACCGACGTCCCCTGATCAGTTGGGGCGCCGTCTTTGCGGGCCTCGTGTTCGTTGTGGCTGCGACCTGGCTGTTGTTTCTGCTCGGTTCCGCGATCGGCGTGAGCATCGCCGACGCAACGGATCTGGCAGCAGTTGGCAAGGGGCTCGGTATCGGCGCCACGATCTGGCTTCTGCTGACGTCGCTGTTGGTATTCTTCCTCGGCTCATTGTTAACGGCGCGTTTATCCGGCAAGCCCGAGCACACGAGCGGCATGCTGCACGGGATTACGCTCTGGAGCGTCGGCACCACCCTGATGCTGATACTGGGCGCCTGGGGCATACAGGGGCTCATTCAGATGGGTACGTCGGCAGTAAGCACTGCAGTTTCCGCCGGGGCGAGCGTCGGTTCGGCGGGAGCCGAAGGTGCGCGGTCAACAGGCGGCGGAGCCGGTGGGCTCGAAAACTCGCCGTTGATGACCAGCATCCAGGCTCGCATCAAGCGCGAAATCGCCGGGGTTCTGGCCGAAGCGCAGCGACCGGATCGCGGCCAGGCATCGCCAGGCAGAGCGCCGGCGGCGTCGCAACAGGAAATCCGCCGCGCGCTGGATGAGATCGACGCGGACACGCTGGTCGCGGCGGCGCAGCCGGTCATCGCCGGTGAGCCGGAACGCGCAAAGGACGTGCTGGCGGTCAACACCAATCTCAGCGAACGCGAAATCGACACGATCGTCGATGGCGTCTCCCGCGAGATGAGTCAGCAGATCGACGAGGCACAGCAACAGCTCAATGAGACTGTGGAGACAGTGTCGAGCTATACGCAGGCGGTGTCATGGATGGCGTTCGTGGCCGGCGCGCTGGGTCTGGTGGTGGCAATCGCGGGCGGCTGGCTGGGCGCCGGAACCGTGCACAGGTTGTACGCCTTAGACGTATCTAGATCGACACAGACCCGCCGAGCGGAGAAACTGACATGACCTATGGATTAATCGGCCTCATTCTCATCGTCCTCATCATCGCGGCATTGATGCAGAACGTAGCGTTCGGCGGCGTCGGCGCGGTGCTGCTATTGGTCCTGCTGATTCTTCTGCTCACCGGCCGCATTTGATGGCAGGCGGTCGGCCGCAGCCGCCCGGTCGCGTTTTGCCGGGCAAGGCTGCGGATCAGGGCCGGCCGGAGCTCGCGGAGAAGCGGCTTCGCCGCCTGGCCTGGGTATTGGATAACTCTATTCCCCTGCCGGGAGGTTATCGGATTGGGGTCGACGGGCTGATTGGACTGATCCCGGGGTTCGGTGATGCGGCCGGCGCATTGCTGTCGAGCTATATCGTCGTGGAAGCGGGCCGCCTCGGCGCCTCCAAGAGCCTGCTGCTGCGCATGGCGTTCAACGTCTTCGTCGAAACCGTGATCGGAACGATTCCGCTGGCGGGCGACCTGTTCGACTTCGTCTACAAGGCAAACGCGCGCAATGTCCGGCTGCTCGAAGAGCATGTGCGCGAACCGCAAAGACAACGGAAGTCGAACCGGGCGGTCGCCACCGCGATCATTATTGGCGTGCTTGCCGCAGTCATCCTTGTCGTTTGGGCAGTTATAGCGCTGCTCGGCGCCCTGTTCGGCTAGCGCTGTCCGCCGTTGCCGGCAACCCTCCGGCTTATCCCGGCCTACGGGTACGAGGCTTTCAGTCCGACTATGCAGCCGCCCGTTCGCGCGCTGCGGCAAGATCGTGGACGAACTTTCCGTATTCCCGTTTCTTGTCCCGCGAATCGCGAATGCGGAGAAGATAAGACGGATGCACCGTGACCATGAAGCAGCGGCCGTCCCCGGCGTCGATCACTTCGCCGCGGATTTTCGAGATCGTCACGGTGCGCCCGAGCAGCGCGCGCGGCAGTCGCGCCCAGCGCGACCGTGACAGGCGGTTCGAGCAGCGCGAGCTCCTTATCCAGCCACCAGCGACAGCGCTCGATTTCGTGCGCATTCGGCTTCTGATGCAGGCGTCGCTTGCCTCGCTGGGTAAACTTGAAATGCTTGACGGCATTCGTCACGTAAACGGTGTCACGATTCACATGCGCATCGACTAGAGCCCGATCGAGCATCTCGCCGGCCGGACCCACGAAAGGCTGGCCTTCGACGTCTTCGCGATCTCCCGGCTGCTCGCCGACCAGCACGAGGCGCGCATCCGCCGGCCCTTCCCCGAACACTGTCTGCGTGCCGACTTTCCAGAGGTGGCAGCGGCGGCATCCGATCGCCTCTTGTCGAACGGCACCGAGTCCTTTCGCCTGGGCGTTCATTGTGCCCGCGCCGTCTCCCGCTGCTCGCGCGCTCGTTCCGTCCTCAAGCTAGCAACGATTGCTTCTGCTCCCGAAACTGCTCGCCGATGTCTTTGGCCTCGGCATCGCTCAGCACCTTCCGTGCATTTTTGAACATTTCACCCTCTTCCTCTTCGACGTGGTGCTCGACGTTCTCCTTGAAGACCTTGAATTTGGCCGTCCAGTCTTCCGAACCGGGCGGCATTTGCGACAGCTCCTCGAGAAATTCCACGATGAGCGCATGCTCCTCGCGTCCCTCCAGCACGATGTCTCTCGTTTCGTCGTGTTCCACAAGCACCGAATAGAACACTTCGTCCTCCGCATCGCTGTGCGCGGTCAGCTTCTCCTTGATCTGTGCGAACTTCTTCGCACGGGTCTTGCCCGCATCGTCGCCCGTCGCGGCGACCTCATCCAACAGCTTGGAAACTTCCTTGTGGTCCTTCTTGAGCAGGTCGTAAATACTCATCAAGGTCTCCTTCTATTTTGAACACTCTATCCGGCCGATCAGGTGTGCACGAACTTGCCGCCGTCCAGATGCACAATCTGGCCGGTCATGTACGAGGCATCCTCCGATGCGAGGAATACGTAAGCTGGAGCGACCTCGGCCGGCTGGCCAGGTCGTCCCATGGGCGTGTCTTTGCCGAAATCGCGCGCGTGGTCCGGCTCGAAAGTCGCCGCGATCAGCGGCGTCCAGATCGGGCCGGGCGCGACGCCGTTCACGCGGATACCGCGCTCGACAAGCGCCAGCGAAAGTGAACTGGTGAATGCGGAGATAGCGCCCTTGGTCGCAGAGTAGTCGAGCAGGTGCGGGCTGCCGCGATAGGCCGTCACGGAGCTCGTGTTGAGGATCGAGGAACCTTCTCCGAGATGCGGCAGCGCCGCCTGTGCGAGAAAGAAGTAGCCGAAGATATTCGTGCGGAAGGTCCGTTCGATCTGCTCCGGCTCGATGTCTTCGAACTTCTCTGTCGGGTGTTGCTCGGCGGCATTGTTGATGAGGATATCGAGCCGCTCGAACTTGTCCATCGTGCGCTCGACTGCGCTGCGGCAGAACGCATGATCGCCGACATCGCCCTGCAGAAGCAGGCAGTCCACGCCTTCGGCCTCGACGAGCGATCGCGTTTCCTCCGCATCCTTGTCTTCCTCGAGGTAGATCAGCGCAGACCGGGCGCCCTCGCGCGCAAAATGCACAGCAACGGCGCGGCCGATACCGCTGTCGCCGCCGGAGATGATCGCCACCTTGCCCTCGAGCTTGCCGCTGCCGCGGTAGCTGTCGCGGATGATCAACGGCCGCGGCTCGAGGCTGTGTTCGCGCCCCGGTTGCCGGTGCTGGCGGGCGGCGCTTTTCGCCCTCTTCTCACCCTGTTTCATCCTTCGTGCCTCGCTCCCTGGCCAGCATCTTTGCTACAGATCAAGCAACTTCTATGCCAATGGGGGGTTCCTGTTTCGCGACACAATGCGATACTCCGCTGGGTATGAAAGCGCCGATCCTCAAACACTGGGAAGACCTGCGATCGAGCTACTGGTTCGTCCCGAGCCTCATGGCGTTCGCCTCGATCCTGCTTTCTGTGGCGGCCGTGGCGATCGATCGCCACTTCAGCATCGATGCCAGCAGCGAGTTCGCCTGGCTGTACATCAACCAGCCCGACGGGGCACGTGCGGTGCTGGCCACCATTGCCGGCTCGGCGATCACGGTCGGCGACGTCGTGTTCTCGATCACCATCGCCGCCGTCGCATACACCACCTCGCAGTTCGGGCCGCGCCTGCTGACGAACTTCATGCGCGATCGCGGCAATCAGCTCACGCTCGGCACCTTCATTGCCACATTCCTGTACTGCCTGCTTGTCCTGCGCTCCGTGCGGAGTGCAGGTGAGGTCGTGGGCGACGACTCGGCGCTGGCGCAGAGCTTCGTACCGCACATCGCCGTGCTTATCGCGCTCCTGTTGGCGCTCGCGAGCGTCGCAGTGCTGATTTTCTTCCTCCACCATCTGACGCGCAGCATCCACATCTCCAACGTCATCGCGGGTATCGGCGCCGAGCTGCTCGAGTCGCTCGACGAGCTGTTTCCGAAGAAGCTCGGCGGATCGGCACCCGATATGCCGGTTTTCGGCGATGCCGACTCGCAGGGTGATGCGCTCACGATCCCGGCACTGGAACATGGCTATTGCCAGAATGTCGACGAAGACGCATTGCTCGACGTTGCGGTACGCCACGATGTCGCGCTGCTGCTCAACTGCCGGCCGGGAAACTTCGTGCACGACGCGAGCGCGCTGGCATATGTCTGGCCGCGTGACCGGCTCAGCGAGGATGGCCAGGATGACGTGCGTGCAAGCTTCGCTTTCGGCTCCAAGCGCACCAAAACACAGGATGTGATGTTTCCGGTCAGCGAGCTGACGGAGGTCGCAATCCGGGCCCTGTCACCGAGCGTGAACGATCCGTTCACGGCCATCAACTGCATGAACTGGCTGGCCGGAGCCCTCGTTCGGCTGGCAAATCGCCGTACGCCGGCGGCGCGCCGCGCGGACGACACGGGAAGGTTGCGCCTCGTCGTTCCACGCGTCAGCTTCAAATTTATGGCGAACACGATCTGGGACCGGCTGCGGCCTTACGTAAGCCATGATCCGAACGCGGCGGGGCACATGATGCGCCTGCTCGGCGAGCTGGCTCCGCAGATGCCCGATCAGGCTGCGCGCGACGTCCTGCGATGTCATGCCGACGCGCTGCGGGCGGCAAGCGATGCAGTGTTCACGGATTGCCGCGATCGCGAGCTGCTTGCGGACCGGCATCGCGCCACCTTGGCGGCCATCAGCGATCCGCACGCACTGCCAGACTTCGAAACCGGGCTCGCTGCGATGAACGAGGCAGAAACTGAGCTTTGAAAAGCTGCCGGGGAGTCTCTGTCCGGCACGGCAAATTGCACGACGAGCGCCTGGTGTTTGCGTCCGGCCGGTGTCGACGAACGTTGCCGGCGAAGCCGCTAACGTGGATGAGGTGCTCGTACGCTTCGACCCCGAGCGCTCGCTGATCCTGGAACAGTAAGTGGCCTGACCCGGGGCTGCGCGAGGCCCCGGGTCATTCGGTCCTCTGCTCGGCGGTCGACCTCCTGCGGAAAAGCCGACGCCAACCCCGCGCCATCGCAGAAAACCAAGCTCCAGCGTCACCGCGCGATGACTTGGGCCGCTGGGCCGCACGCTTAAAGCGTGTCTTCGCCATCGAGATCGCGCGCTGTCGGCGCTGCGGCGGCACGCTTCGAGTCATCGCCAGCATCGAGAAAACTGCCGTCATCGAGCGGATCCTCGATCACCTCAACCGCAAAGACGCGTCATTCGATCCCGCTCACCCGAGCCGGGCGCCGCCGCAACACCTCCTACCGAGCTGACCGCTCCCTTCTCTATTGACTGGCTGTCAGCCTGACGGCCTCG
>JACDCP010000134.1 GCA_013817465.1 Gammaproteobacteria bacterium
CACAGCGAGAAGTTCACCAGGGTGAACACGAGCAGGATGATGAAGCTCGTGATTTCCGCCAGGGTGACCATCGGCAGCCACAAAGCCAGAATCAGCACGACGGCCGTCACGATCGCGGTCGCAGCCAGCGATGTGCGCGTGCGCGGGTTCACTGCCGCGAAGTACCGAAGTCCCAGGCCTCGCGATCCCATGCCGTACAAAACCCGCGAGGCCATCATGATCTGCACGAGCGCCCCGTTGGTGACGGCAATCAGGCTGATGGCGGCTGCCTTCGCCGAGCCGAGTTCTTCAGAGCGATGCCGGTATTCGGTAATTTAACGCCTCGGGTGATAATGCGACCGTCAACCGGGTCTTACTTGACAATTACGCGGGCGAATAAAGGATGGTGAACCTGGTGAAGTTCATTTTTGCAGTCATCACGCTGGCTGCGACCTCCCACTGTGTCCCGCCGGCCGATGCGAAGCCTGCGGCGGAATTCACTCACACCGACCCTCAGACCTGGATAAATTCCGATCCGCTCACGCTGGAATCACTACGCGGCCGCGTCGTGCTGATCGACTTCTGGGCGTTCGAGTGCTGGAACTGCTATCGGTCATTTCCGTGGCTGAACAGCCTGGAGGAGAAGTTCGAAGGTGAGCCGTTCACGATCGTCGGCGTGCACAGCCCGGAATTCGAGCGTGAGAAGAACATCGACAGCGTGCGTGAAAAAGCGCGCGAATTCGATCTGAAGCATCCGATCATGATCGACAACGACCATTCGTATTGGCGGGCCATCGGCAACCGCTTCTGGCCGGCGTATTACCTGATCGACAAGCAGGGTCAGATTCGCGAGGTATTCATCGGCGAGACGCACGCGGGCGATAAAAGAGCGCAGCAAGTCGAGGCAGCCATCGAAGCGTTATTCTGATTTCTCGAGCAGTTGAGAACGCGACATACGAGAACAGAAATGGATTCGCGATGCTAAACTGCACCTCCAGCGCGCACGCGAGCATCAGGTTCCGGTCATATCGATATGGCATCGCGAAACGCGCCGAAGATCATCGCCATCGGCCTCGACTCCGCCGACCCGGATTTGCTGGTCCGGTGGAGCGACGCCGATGCGCTGCCCAACCTGGCAGCGCTCCGGGCTCAGGGAGTATGGGGCCCGCTCAAAACGCCCGAAGGACTGGCCGATGATGCCGTATGGCCGTCGTTCTCGACGTGTGTGTCGCCGGCCCGTCATGGGCGTTACCACTTCAAGGCGACGTTGCCCGGGTCATACGCTGCTCCCAGGTTTCGCGATCACCACTTCTGCCGAACGCCATTCTGGGCATCTCTCAGCGACGCCGGTAAGCGTGTCGCCATTCTCGACGTTCCGAAAAGCCCACGCGCATCCCGGATAAATGGCGTTCAGCTCACGGACTGGCGCGTGCATGGCCGGGACGACAAAACACGTAGCATACCGGCCCTGCTGGCCGGGACCCTGTTGGGCCGCTTCGGGGAAGACCGGACCGACCGACCCGGCAGCGGCGAATTCCAGTGCAACACCGCCCTGCCGAATGAACAGATGCGCCGCGACTTCATGGAGCGATTGAAACGCAGTGTCCACGACAAAACTATCCTGGCCGAAGAACTTTTGGCTCGAGAGCCCTGGGACCTCTTGCTCGTGGTATTCAAGGAGAGTCACTGCGCGGGGCACCAGTGCTGGCCGCCGGGGCCGGACTTGCGTGAAATCTACGCGACCCTCGATTCGAGTATCGGCCGTCTGCTGCGTTTCGCGGGCCGGGAAACGACGGTGCTCGTATTCTCGAACCTTGGAATGCGCGCCAACCACACGGGCAACCACCTGCTTGACGGAATCCTGCGCCGGCTCGAACGCCGGTGCAGGTCGCGCCGGGACAATGCACGAATCGCGGCCGATATTTTCTACCACCGTGCACGTAACCGCCTGGGCCGTCCTGCCGCCACCAGCCGGCACCGCCTGCGTTGCGCGTTCGTTCTCGATCACAACGAAGTCAGCGGCGCGATTCGCGTGAACCTCGCCGGCCGGGAACCTGATGGCCGCATCCAGTCCGGCGCCGAGTTGACAGCGCTTCTTCGCTTCCTCGAGGCCGAGCTTTGCGCGCTGATCGATCCCGCCACGGGCCGCCGGATCGTCGACAAGGTAATACGAACCGCCGATCGATTCGAAGGCGAAAACGCTGACCAACTGCCCGATCTGCTCGTCGTATGGGCACGCGAGCAGCCCATCACGGCCGCAACGTCCGCGACGATTGGTACCGTCACGGCACTGCTACCCGACTATCGGCCGGGCAACCACATCCCCGGCGGGAGTTATTTTGCTTGCGGGCCCGGGATCCACGCCGACCCGGCACCGCATCCGGCTTCGATCGTGGACATCGGTCCGACAATCGCGAAGTTGCTGGGCACTCAGCTCCCCGGCGTCGACGGCCAGCCCATCCCGGTCGTCGGTGGATGAGGCTGTGCGCGAATCACTGGATTTACCGCCGGTCATCGTTTTCGCAGATAATGACGGCGATTTTTCGCAGATAATGACGGCGATGGAGCATCGCGCGTGAAAGTCGAGCTGACGCCGCTGGAGGGTCGCGTCATCGGCGCGCTGATCGAGAAAGAGATCACCACGCCGGACCAGTATCCGCTGTCGCTGAACGCGCTCCTCAACGCCTGCAATCAGAAGAGCAACCGCGATCCGGTGCTCAAGCTCGACGAAGAGACGGTGCAGGCGACCGTCGATGCCCTGAAGAAGAAGTACCTGGTCGCCGAGAAGTCAGGCTTCGGCAGCCGCGTGCCGAAGTTTCACCACCGCTTCTTCAATCACGAGTTCGGTGATTTCCGTTTCGACCCGCGCCAGACAGCCATCGTCTGCGAGCTGCTGCTGCGCGGTCCGCAGACGCCGGGTGAGCTGCGCGGGCGTGCTCAGCGGCTGGCGAAATTTGCGGATGTGGCGGAGGTCGAGGCGACGCTGCAGGAGCTGATGGCATCCGAACACGGGCCGTTCGTAATCCGGCTGGCGCGCGAGCCGGGCCGCCGCGAATCCCGTTACGCCCAGCTTCTGACCGGTGAGATCGATGTGCAGACCGCGGTGCCGCCGCTACCCGAGGTAACGACAGAGTCGAGAGGCTCAACGGGTGAGCGTCTGCGCGGCCTGGAGGCCACTGTCGAGGCGTTGAGCCGCGAAGTCGAGTCGCTGCGCCAAGCCGTGGACAAGCTCAGCACCACTGGCGGTGACGAGCACCGCTGAGCACGGGCAGCGGTTTATCCGTTGCCAACGGTGGCGCCGACGCTAACGCTATCGGAGCGAGGCGATAGTAGCCG
Organism: Gammaproteobacteria bacterium; assembly: GCA_013817465.1. Lineage (GTDB taxonomy): Bacteria > Pseudomonadota > Gammaproteobacteria > Steroidobacterales > JACDCP01 > JACDCP01. The sequence continues at coordinate 3,316 of JACDCP010000134.1, forward strand.
AGCACGACGTGGGATCTGCAGCCACTTGATGACGAACGGTCGGCGCCGTGCCGATCTCGCGACTCCCGCGCGGCCAGATAGCCCTCACGGACAGGCAGGGGTAGTCGAGGGTTGGGCGCGATCCCGTATATGCCGTGATCCCATCCGAGAACAAAAGCATCGGTTTCTCTGGTCTTCAGCTTGCGCTTGTCGCCGCCCATCGGACACGATCCCCGCGAAATCAACGCGGCTGCCGTCACAGCGCATATAGGGACAGGGTTCATGAAAGATTGCCGTGAAACGCCGACAATGGATGCGACGCGATTCACGATCCGGCCAATTCAGAGCCGCGTGTGGATCAGCCACGCGGATCACGCAAATGACCCGACCCGCGTCCGGCAGATTTCGAGCATCCGCTCGGCCATCTTCTCTCCTTCGGGGCCGTAGTCCGCCAGCTTCGGCAGTTCGATCCGTTCGATGGCCCGGGCCATCCGCTCCAGCAGATCATCTATTGCGGCATCCGCATCCGCCAGTCTCAAGCCGGCGGTGCCGGCGAGCGTGCGGAAGTCCGCCCGACGCAACTTGTCATCCCTGCCGTTCAGCCTGAGCGCCATGCGGTCCCGTGCAAGCCGCGGAAACACGCGCGTGGTCACTGCGTCATAGAGCGGAGCCACGCGGACGGAGCGAAATTGCTCATCTCCCGGCTCGGCCGTCTTCAGGAGCGCCATGTTCTTGAGGTGCATGTCGCCGTCGGCAATCAGCCAGGCGAAAAGCGCGCGCCTGAGGATGACGAGAAGATCCTCTTCCGGTGCGGTCGACAGCGGCCGGATAGCACGGGCAACTCGCTCGATCGTTGCGTCATATTTCGCTTCAGTGGGCAGGTTGAGAACGGAACAAAAGTCCTCGAGCGCCAGCATGCGCCGGTCGTCGCGACTTTCGCGGAGATCGAAACGCTCGACGATCAATGCCGGCGGCATGCCGTCCGGCATGCCGACGAGCGCTGTCGCCGGAGCGGCAAATCCAGCCGTTCGGCCAAGCGCCGACGCCAGCCATTCGATGATCGGCAGCGCTTCGAATCCGCTCGTGCCCGCAGGCTTGAGGATGTGCGTGAATGGTTTGCCGGTGCTCGGCGACAGTGCGCCGGCTGAATCGAGGTACATCGGCGCCTTGATCTGGATGCCCGACAGGCGCGGAGTGTCGGCGCGTTCGTAAATCTGCGCGAGGTTGCGCTCGAAGCTGCCTTCGATGTCGCTCCGTCCGGGCCCGGCGTAAGTACCGATGAACACACCGTCTTGCGAGTATCGGTCGAGGCGCGTCAAGAGCACATCCGGCGGCAGCGCCGAGAGCTCGGCCCGACGCTCGACGATCGTGATGTTCGACATATACCGTTTGCCCGAGCGCAGCATCGCTCGTTCGTCGCGATCGTTGAGGACGGCTTCGAGCCAGCCTTCCGGCAGCAGCGAGACAATGAAGGGCGGCAGCTTGCCCGGCGTCGTCTGTCGAACGAGAGGAGGCCCACCCGTTTCGACAGGATGCCAGCGCCATTCGAACCCATCGTGAGTCAAGTGGCCGATGAGATCATGGTGCCAGGCGACGATTAGGTCCAGTGCCGCTTCGTTGCGCACCGTTGCGGCGGATGGACGGCGTAGCAGGAAGCGTTCGGCGTGCTCGCCTTCGCGATACCATTGGTTCTCGCGGGCCAGCGCACAGACCGCATCGGCGGCGCCTCGAGGATTGCCATACTCTTCGATCAGACGCGCTGCGATCGCCTCACGCATTGTTTCGTCTACCGAGGCGGCGTGTTCGCTGCGCAGGCGGAAGGCTTCGAGGAAACGCTGGCGGATCGATGACACGTCGACGCGGAATTCGCCCATCCCGTCGTCGATCACTGCCGAGCTGACAGAGGCGCGTTCAGGCGCAGTGTTCTGGATGATCTCCAGCGCCCGGATACGGGTTCGCTGCGAGCGCCGCCCGCTCAGAAAGAGTCGCCCGTCACGGGTGGGTCCCAGCAGGACAGCGCTGGCGGCAGAGAGATAGGCGCGCGGATAAAGGTATCTGGCAATGCGGACAGCATGCTTCAGAACGGTCGCGTCGATGTCGTCGCCTGAATCGACGTAGATGCCGCGCATGAGCTGCACCAGCTTGCCCGTCTGAGCCTGGTAGTGGCTGCGGGTCTTATCGAGGGTTTCGCCGACCAGATGAAGAGACATTGTCTAACTATCACGTATATGAAACACGCGAAGGTTAGCACTCCCCATTGTCCTTATCCAATAGGTTCTCTGAACTTTCGTGTATTTCAGATACGCGAAAGTCAGGATCGGTCATCAAGGACTGCGTTGGACACGAGGTTCCGCCGGCTGGCTCGCGAGCCGGCCGCCGCGAGTCCTGTTACGCTCAGCTCCGGATCGGCGAAATCGACGAGCAGATCGCTGCAGCCGCCGACGGATGCGACGTCGGAATCGAGAGCTCGAAGACCGAGCTGCTCAGCGAGTTGGACACCGTCGACGCACCGAGCCGCGAAGCGAACCGCCGCGCGAGGCCATGGGCAAGTTTACCGCCGGCTGCGAGCAGCGTTGAGTACTTCCTGAGACTTCCTCCCGCTCGTTATCGCTAAGCGCGGCGCGGGTCACCAGCATGCACATTGCAAAGGGCAGATGCAGCCTCCCGGTCCATTAGCATACGAACACTGCAAATCAAACGGTTGGCGGCACAAAGGTGGCTTGACTGGCTGCCACAGGCAAACTAGCCTGTTTCTGCAAGGATCGGAGCTGCATTATGTCATCTAACCTCAAAGAAGTAGAAGGGAAGGCACACGAGCTTTCGCAGCAGGATCGCGCGCGCCTTGCTCTCTCACTGATCCAATCGTTGGAGTCGCAGGATGACGGCGATGTTTCTGAGGCCTGGCGCGCCGAAGTCGAGTCCCGCTGGAATGATATCGAGCGTGGTAATGTCACGACGACGCCTGCCACCGAGGCCTTTTCCGAGGTACGTCGCTCATTGCGGTGAGAGAAGCGGAGTTTCATCCCGAAGCTCGTGCCGAGCTTCGCGAAACGGCGCAGTTCTATGAAGCTCAGGTCGAAGGATTGGGATTCTCCTTCGTTGCAGAGGTTGAGCACGCTTCGCAGTTCATACATGCTCATCCCGGCGGTGGCACTCCGGTTTGGCGGCACTATCGTCGGGTTCTCGTACGCCGCTTCCCGTACGCCGTCATATATCGGATCAGCCGAAGCTGCCGTTCATCATTGCTATTGCGCATCAGCATCGGCGGCCGGGTTATTGGCGGGGGCGAGCTCGCTGAGATCCCGCTGCATTGTTTCGAGCTCGGCCCAACGCTCAAAATGCCTCTCAAGTTCGTGGCGCCGGGCGTCTAGCCGCTCCAGCGTGGGCTGCACAACTTCCTCAAAAGCTTGCCCGTAGAACGTCGGGACGGCCGTTTCGGCTTCGAGTTCGGCGATTTCCGCTTCGAGTGAGGCGATCTTTGCCGGCAACTGCTCGAGCTCGCGCTTGAACTTGTAGCTCAGCTTCTTCGGCTGGCCGGACTGCCGCTTCGCGGCTGCTGCGACCCGCGCCTTGCGCTTGTCCTGGTTCGGATCGTCGGCTTCAGTTAGCTGCCGGCCCTTGCGCGCCCAGTCGCTGAAGCCACCCGCGTAGGCGCGGACCTGGCCGTCGTCCTCGAACACCAGCGTGCTGGTTACGACATTGTCGAGGAACGCGCGGTCATGGGTGACGACGATCAGCGTGCCGGGGTATTCGATCAGGCGGTCCTCGAGCACTCCCAGGGTTTCGATGTCGAGGTCGTTGGTCGGCTCGTCGAGGACCAGCAGGTTGGTCGGGCGGGTGAACAGGCGCGCGAGAATCACGCGGTTGCGCTCGCCGCCCGAGATGGCCTTGATCGGCGTCATCGCGCGCGTGGCCTCGAACAGAAAGCCGCGTAAGTAACCGATCACATGGCGCTGCTTGCCATTCAGCGTGATGAAGTCGCGGCCGTTGCCGACCACTTCAGCGATGGTCTTCTCGGGATCGAGCTCGCGGCGCATCTGGTCGAAGTAGCCGACCTCGAGGTTGGTGCCGAGCTTGACGGTGCCGGCATCGGGCTTCAGCTCGCCGAGCATGATGCGCAGCAGCGTGCTCTTGCCCACACCGTTATTGCCGATCAGCCCGATGCGATCGCCGCGCATCACTTTCATGGTGAGCTTGTCGATGAGCTGTCGGCCACCGTAACCGTGGCTGACATTGTTGAGCTCGATCACCTTGCGGCCGGACTCGGCTTCGGCCTGCTCGATGTGGATGCGCGCCTTGGCCTGCGGCTTCCTCTTCTGGCGTTCGGCATACTCTTGACGTAGCGCGAGCAGTGCGCGCACGCGGCCTTCATTGCGAGTGCGGCGGGCCTTGATGCCCTGGCGGATCCAGACTTCCTCTTCCGCCAGCTTCTTCTCGAAGTCGGTCTTGTCCTTTGCCTCCGTGTCGAGCGCTTCCTCCTTGCGCCGCAGGAAGTTTCGGTAATCGCCCGGCCAGCTCGTGAGCCGCGCACGGTCGAGCTCGACGATGCGGGTGGCGAGCCGCTGCAACAGCGCACGGTCGTGGGTGATGAAGAGCACCGCGCCGGGGTAATTGCGCACGCGGTCTTCCAGCCAGATCATGGCGGCCAGATCCAGGTGATTAGTCGGCTCGTCGAGCAGCAGCAGCTCGGGGTTGGATACCAGCGCACGGGCGAGGCCCACGCGGCGCTGCCAGCCGCCGGACAGGTGCTTCAGGTGCTTGTCGGCGGGCAGTCCCAGCTCGGTGAGCACGGTTTCGACGCGCTTGTCGAGGTTCCACCCGCCCTCGGCCTCGATGCGATGCTGCAGCTCCTGTATCTTGCGCAAGCCGGCCTTGTCCATTTTCCCGTGAGATTTGGCGCGGTACTCCTCGATCAACCGGCCGAGATGTGCCAGTCCGCCGGCGACGTACTCGTGCACGGTCAGGTGCAGCTCGTCGGGCAGCGCCTGCTCAAGCTGGCTGATGCGCAGCGCTTGTTTGTAGCGGATTTCGCCCGAGTCCGGCTGGATTTCACCGGTGATGAGCTTCATCAACGTCGTCTTGCCGGCGCCGTTGCGGCCGATGAGGCAGATGCGCTCGGCGGGGTCGATGGAGAAGGAGGCGTGGCGCAGGATGGGCTGGTCGCCGAATTCGAGGGAGAGATCGTCGCAGGTCAGCAGGGTCATGAGGCGGGGAATTAAATGGAGAAATTAGGCACTGCAATTGATGCCAACCAGCCCTCGTTTGAATTGCTCGTCTCGCGCAACGCTTCTAGTCCCTCGTGCACTATGTTGATCTGGGC
>JACDCP010000004.1 GCA_013817465.1 Gammaproteobacteria bacterium
GTGCAGAGCCTCGGGGCGCAGCTCGGCTGTCTGCTGATCGGCGGCTTCTGGCTGCTGCTGAGCCGGCGCGAAGCGACACGCGCGACCGTGGGCGCGGGCTGAATTCCCGGCGACGAAACGCCGTGGGTGCATGATTTTTACGTCGGGCTTGCGCTCGTCACGGTCTGCGCGCTGCTCAGTGCACCTGCCGCGCTGTCGTCCGGGATCGCGACCGGCGCCGCCACGCGGCGCCAGGCGATCCACACATAAACCGGCAGGCCTGCGAGCAGCAGAAGGAAGCCCCAGAACACGATCTCCTGGCCCGAGCCGGCAATCGCCCACAGCGAATAAATGAACGCAAGCAGGGCTATGATCGACGCGCCGGTCAGCTTTTCGCTGCTGAAGCGCTCGCGCTCCTTCATGAAGATCATAAGTTCTGCCATGGCCGAGAATGCATAGGGCACGAGCGCGGTCAGCGTCGAGAGCAGGATCGCAAACGTGAACAGTGCGACCAGGCCGCGCGTATAGTTTGTTGCGACGAGCAATGTCACGAGCAGCGCCGAAATCATCAGACTCGCCACCGGCGCGCCGCTCGGTGTCGTGCGTGCAAACACGCGCGGGAACAACTCGTCGCGCGCCGCTGCGAGGGGGATCTGCCCGGCATTCAGGATCCAGCCGTTCAACGCGCCGAAGCAGGAGATCGCCGCGCCCGCAGCGACGGCATAGCCGGCCCAGCTCCCCCAGATCCGGCTTGCAGCGTCAGCAAACGGCGCTTGCGAGTCGGCGAGCATGCCCGGCGAAATGATGCCCATGACGGCGGTCGTGCAGAGGATGTAGAGCACGGCTGCCAGAGCCGTGCCGAGCAGCGTAGCCCGTGGGATCGTGCGCCGCGGATCCTTTACGTCGCCCGCCGGCACTGTCGCCGATTCGAGCCCCAGGAACGCCCAGAGGGTCAGCGCGGCGGCCGCCGTCACCGCCGAAAAGTCGGAGCCGCCGCTCGTGTTGAACGGCACGAAGTTGCCCGGTTCGAAGTAAGCGAAGCCCAGCGTGCCGAGCGCGACCAGCGGGATGAGCTTCAGAGCCGTCGTGACGACCTGGACGTAGCCGCCCGCCCGCACGCCGCGTGCATTGACGAGCGACAGCAGCCAGACGGCGGCGACGGCCGTGCCGCCGGCGAGCACGCCATTGCCTGCAAGCACCGGAAAGAAAAAGCTCAGATAGCTCACCATGGCGACCGCGATCGCCGCATTGCCGCACATGATGGAAATCCAGTAGCCCCAGGCGATGAGAAACCCGGCGAATTCGCCGAAACCGCGTCGCGTGTAGGCGTACGGTCCTCCCGCTTCAGGCACCATGCGACTGAGGCGCGCGAACACCAGCGCGATCAGCATCGCGCCGCTCGCTGTGACGACCCAGCCGAGCATGCTGATGGGTCCGATGGCGGCGAGCGATGCCGGCAACAGGAAGATGCCGGAACCGATCATGTTGCCGATGACGAGGGCGGCGCAGGTCCAGATACCGACCTTCTGCCGTTCAGGCGGAAACGGGGACATGCCTGATTTCAACCTCCACTGGGTAAAAAAAAGGGGACATTCCTGATTTCCGCATGCACTGGGCGGAAGAACGAACCACATCCATGGAAATCAGGAATGTCCCCTTTTTTTATGCGTCTACGGAAATCAGGAATGTCCCCGTTTCCACGAAGATATCAGAGTCGTGTCTGGAAGGGAGGCTTTTTCATCGCGCTACTACAACCTGTTTCGTAATTGCGCGCGATCGGCATTCGCGAGCGCCGTCGGCACCACCTGAATCGTCACTGTCGCGATGTTCGAATTCGCGAGGCCGTCATCGACCTGAAAAGAGAAATGATCGGTGCCCGTCGCGTTACCCGTATAGGTGAACGCGCCGGTAGCCGTGTTGTCGAGGCGGATGGAGCCCAGGCTCGGCGCCGTGACGAGCCGATAAAAGAGACGGTCGCCGTCATCGTCCACGGCCTGCATGAAGCTGCTGAGCGGCATGTTGACGGTCGCGGCGGTCGAGCTGTCGAGCGCTCTCGGCGCGCGGTTGTCGGGGCGAGGATCGATGATGCCATCGCCACTGCTGCTGCTGCAGCTCACGAAGCTCGAGCCGCAGAGCGCCAGCCAGGCGAGCAGGAAAAAAGGCAGGAAGCGCACGCGCATAGGATTCCGCCTGGATCAGTCCCGCATGTCGGGGGGGACGACAGATGCTTTTGACAGGAGACAGACAATTTGGTTTGCCGTGAAGCTGCTATCGGGACGATCTCGCCGCTAGCAGGCTGAGGCATTGTAGGGCGGAATTCATTCCGCCATCATCCCGCTATGCAGACCCGGGAACGACTTGCGTTCGAGGCACTCAAGCTGCGTGGGCGGCCGGCGCCGCTCGACGAGGCGCAGCGCCGGGACTGGCAGGACCGCTTCAATCGGGGGCCGGCAATGCAGGCGTTCGGACTGCACATAGACCTCGAGGATTCCCAGGTCGTCCGCACTGATCTGGCAGCAATTGAGGACCGGCACCGGGGAGGCCTCGGCACCGCCGCGGTGAACGGTGCAGTGCTCGCTGCCATATTCGACTGCGCGCTCGGCGTCGCAGGCGGCTTGCAGTTCCCCGGCCGGCGCTCCGGCACCTGCGAGCTGTCGATCAAGTTCCTGCGCCCGGCCGCCGGCCCGAGCGTGAGCGCGTACGCGATCACGCTCAAGAAGGCGACACAGCTCGCTTTCGTTGAAAGCGAGCTGTACTCGGGCAGTCGCCTGTGCGCTGTTGCCAGCGGCATTGTTTCGCTCGCGAACTCGCCAGTCGCCGTCGATGGTCAGGCGGATCGGGCTGAACGGTTCGGCCCGCCAGGCGTCTAAAAAAACCCAAGGAGGATTGATGCCATGAAATATCCGACTCTTGCGACGCTAGCCGTCTTTCTGCTCGCCGGCTGCGCTACCGAGCGCATCACCGTAAGCGCCAGCGATCCGCACGGCATCATTGATGTCGGTAATGCCCAGATCGCAAAAAACATTCACCCTGTCGTGCTGCAGGAGATCGACGGGCATCAGGTGCCGGGCTCCGGTTTCGATGAGGTGCCGGTTACCGCTTCCACGGTGATCGTCAACCGCGACTTCCTGCTGAAAGGACAGAGTGCGTTCTATCTGAGCCCGGGGCCGCATCGCCTGCGCCTGACCGCAATCATTCGCGAGGATCTCGCGCTGACGCTCCCGAGCGCCAAACGGCTGGACGATCGGGACGCCGCTGGACTGCTGACGCTGAACGTGGCGGAAGGCCGCCGCTATCTTCTTGGCGCAAAGCTCGACAGCGCGCGGCCGGACGAGTGGGAGCCGGTCGCCTACGCCGTCGAAGATATTTCCGGTTACGAATTTGGATTCGAGAGCGACTGAGCTCAGTTTCAGCGCCGGCTTATTCTCGGCACAAAGAAGCCGATCCGCCACACCAGCAAAACGAACCGTTTATGAGGTCGCGCGACGAGTCTGAGCGAGTTGAGCGGCGCGTGCACTTTGCGGACGAAGCCGTCGAGGCCCGAACGCGTCCGCTCCAACGAGCGCCGCGACGCCGAAGCCCCACGGGAACCTTCCCTGAATTCGAGAGCGACTGAGCGCGATCGTGGGAAGCGGCTGGCGTGAGTTTTGCATGGTCGCCAGAAATCACAACGGGAGACTCGATCCATGAATCCAATCAATCGCCTGGGCGCCGGCCTGATCTGCGCCGCCGTGCTTCTCGCGGGCTGCGCCGAGACACCAACGCTCGTGCGCGCCGATCGGCCGCATGGCGCCATCGCCGCGCCGAGCGCGCCGGAAGACGATCGCGTGACTGCCGTTGTGCTGCTCCAGATCGATGACGAGGATCTGACGAGCACTTATTCCGGGCTGCCGGATTTCGACGACGCGGGCGCGGGCGATCAGCGCGCCACGCTCGATCAGCGCAACACTTTCATCGTAAGTCCCGGGCGTCACGTCGTTCGCGCAGCGGCGATTGTCGATCAGGATTACGAGCCGGTCGCGCCCGATTCGAGCTATTACACGCGCGAATATGCTCTTGACGACACCAACGCGGTTACCGTCAATGTCGGAGAGGGCAAGATCTATTACATCGGCGCCAGGCTCGAGCCCGGCGAGGCCGGCGAATGGCGGCCGGTCGTTTACGCGCAGGGCGACATCACAGATTACGAGATTCCCAGCACGCAGCGCTGACGCGTCAACTTTCTTCCCGGGCGGGGCCTCAGCGCGAGAAAGCTGCGCCCTGGTCTATTGTTGAGGCTTGGCTACGGCTTTGTTGGATAAAGAATCTTTTCGGCCGTGGTGATCATCAGCGGGTGGTAGCCCGATTTCGCCTTCGCATAGATGCGTAGGGCCGTTTCGCGGCCCTCATCGGTCTTGACCAGGGTCTTGTAGAGCGGCTCGATGAGCTTGCGGCGGCCGATGCCGACCAGGAATTCCTCGAGCCGGTCGTAGACCTGCTCATAACCGTTGCGGATGGCGATCTCGAGCCAGCTACTCGCAATTTCAGCATTGCTCGAATCAGTCAGCGCAAACGCCTCGTCGAGCGCAACGAGTAGCTCGTGGTCCAGCTCATCGGGCAGATTGTTGAGGAAATGCAGCCACTCGTGCACCGTCCACTGCGACGTGTCGATGTCCTGCGCAGCGATCTTTCCTCCCAACCACCGGCTGCGCACCGCGTCTATATTGACGAAAGCGTCCGAGTGCGGCAGCACCGCGTCACGCGGCAGACCGGGCTCGAACACCCATTTTTTGACCTTTGCCATGCTCACGATGCCGGCATGCGGCTCGAGCAGGTGTTCATCGAGATAAGCGAGGAACTGCCCGGTGGTGATGCTCCTGAACGCGAAGTCATCGAAATAACCCCGCAGAAAACGGTCGAAGGTCTCGCGCCCGAAATGCTGCTCCAGATACACGAGCAACAGCCGTCCCTTTTCGTAGGGCACGTCGGTGAACACGTCGTCCGGATCGCGACCGCGCAGATCAACGGCGAGTACTTCGTCCCGGTCCTCCAGCTCTTCGAAATCCTCGAGCAGCGATTGGTACCCCAGTGCGTCCTCCATGCGCTTGCGGTGCATACCGTACACGGCTTCCATGATGCGCGATTCGACATAGACGGTGAATCCCTCATTGAGCCACAAGTCGCGCCAGGTCGCGTTGGTGACGAGGTTGCCGGACCAGGAGTGCGCAAGCTCGTGCGCAATCAGGGCGACCAGGCTCTTGTCGCCGGCGATGACGGTCGGCGTGATGAACGACAGCCGCGGGTTTTCCATGCCGCCGAATGGAAAGCTCGGTGGCAGGATCAACAGGTCGTAGCGCCCCCAGCGATACGGGCCGAACAACTTCTCAGTGATCTCGAGCATGCGCCCGGTATCGGCGAATTCGGCGGCGGCCGCTTCGACGACGGGCCGCTCGGCGTACACGCCGGTGCGTTCGCCCATCGGCTCGAAGGCCAGATCGCCGACGCCCAGCGCGATCAGGTAGGAAGGGATCGGCTGGGGCATCTCGAAGCGGTACTCGCCGTCGCGCGGCGTGCCGATCTGATTGGATGCGCTCATCACAGCCAGCAGCTCCGGCGGCGTGCGCACTGTCGCCACATAGGTCATGCGTACCTGTGGCGTATCCTGCAAGGGAATCCAGCTACGCGCATGGATCGCCTGCGACTGCGTGAACAGGAACGGATGCCGGCCGCCGGCGGTCTGTGCCGGCGTAAGCCACTGCAAGCCGGAAGCGCTCGGGCTGGTCCGGTAATGCACGCGCACGGTTGCAGCGTCGGCCGGCACCTCGATGACCAACGGCCTTCCCAGATGCTCCACCTCCTCCCCTAGCTCGAATCCGGCCTCGCGCCAGGCGCCGCCGGCGCCGCGCGATTCGACACGCTCTATGTTCAGCGCGCGCGTATCGAGTATGAGCTTGCGCGCATCGCGATCGACATGCTCGATCTCGAGCTCCGCATACCCGCTGAGGACACTCTGCTCGAAATCCACATCCAGATCGAGCAGCAGATGCGTCACGCGCAATGCATCGGGATTGGCGAACGAGTGATGGTCGCGGCCTGGCTGCGGCGCGGATTTTCCAGTGACTTCACTGTATCGTTCTGATTCAGGGCTCACGCAGGCACCGAGCGCAAAACAGAGCAGGGCGGCCAGGCGCCAGCCCGGTTGGTTTTCGAGCATGACAAACTTCCGTGATCGGGGTGTCAGTCGGCGGCGGACATGTTGCCGCCGGACGGCGGCGCCGCCAGCGCGTCGTGCGCAACCGTATTCGTGACCGGCAGCGCGCGCGCCAGCACAGTAGCTGGATCGACGGTCCCTTCGGTGACCGGGACCGGAAAACCGCGACCCTCTGCCAGCAGGGCCGCGACGTGCTCCCGGTCGATGGCGGCGGGCTCACCGGCCGCTGCCGCGCGCAACTCGCCGAGCAGCCGCTCCAGGCGCAGCCCATGGCCGGCGACATCGTCTTCCAGCGGCCGGTGGGCGTCAAGATACAGTTGCCCGTCCCGCCAACCGAAAAGGAACGGCTCATTGACGATGCGCACCGGGGTACCTATTGGCGTGATTTCGTACAGATGCTCGATGTCCTCCGGAAACAACTGCACGCAACCGTGGCTGACGCGCATGCCGATGCCGTCCGGGCGATTCGTGCCGTGGATCAGATAACCCGGGAGCCCCAGGCCGAGCACCCGATGACCGAGCGGGTTATCCGGGCCGGGTGGCACCTGTGCCGGCAGCGGGTCACCCATCTCGGCATGTTCCTTGCGCACCGAGGCCGGCACCCACCAGACCGGATCGCGCGCCTTGGCCGTGACGGTGGTCGCGCCGACCGGCGTTCTCCAGCCCACCCGCCCGATGCCCACCGGATGCGTGAATACAACGGGCACCGCGCCGGGCTCGGGCTTCGGGAAATAGAACAGCCGTTTGGTGGCGACGTTGAGGACGATGCCTTCGCGCGTACCGCCCGGCAGCACGAACTGGGTCGGCAACACGATCGGCGTTCCCTCGCCCGGCAGCCAGGGGTTCACGCCGGGATTCGCGGCCACGATCTCGTCGTAGCCGACGTTGTAGGCGCGCGCGAAATCGAGCAGCGTGTCCTCGTAACGCGCAACGACGATCTGGATCGCGCCGACCACGTCGCCGGTATGCGGCCAGAGCTCGAAGCGATCGGTGACCAGCGGGGGTGCGCGCGACGCGGCCGCATCGCCGGCCGCGGGTGGCACGATGGACTTATCCGGCTGCGACCCGCCGATCAGCGCGCAGCCGGACAAACCGGCCAGCGCGAGGCAGAGGAAGATGGTCCTGCTGTGCGCGCACCTCATGAGCGAAACCTTACCAGATGCTGACGCGCTCGTCGGAGGGCACATACATCCCGTCCCCCTGCTCGACGGGAAACGCCTCGTAAAACGTCGGCATGTTCGGCAGCACGCCGTTCACGCGAAACTCGCTCGGTGAGTGCGGATCCGTCAGCAGCCTCTTGCGCAACTCGTCTTCCTGGTACTTGCGCCGCCAGATCTGCGCCCAGCCCATGAAGAACCGCTGATCGCCCGTAAAGCCCTCGATGACCGGCGCCTGCTCGCCATCCAGCGACAGCTCCCAGGCGCGATGCGCCATGGTGAGGCCCGCCAGATCGCCGATGTTCTCGCCGAGCGTGAGCTCACCCTTCACGTTCATGCCTTCGAGAGGCGAGAAGGCGTCGTACTGGTCGACCAGTCCCTGCCCGCGCTCCCTGAACTCCTCGAGATCCGCCGGCGTCCACCAGTTGCGCAGATTGCCGTCGCCGTCGGACTTGCTGCCCTGATCGTCGAAGCCATGGCTGAACTCGTGGCCGATGACCGCGCCGATGGCGCCGTAGTTCACGGCATCGTCCGCCTCGACGTTGAAGAACGGCGGTTGCAGGATCGCGGCCGGGAACACGATCTCGTTCATGCCCGAGTTGTAGTAGGCGTTGACGGTCTGCGGCGTCATGAACCACTCCTCGCGATCCACCGGCTCGCCGAGCTTGTCGATCATGCGCTCGTACTCGACGGCGTTCGAGCGGATCATGTTGCCAGCCAGCTCATCGACGACCACGGCGAGCCCGGAGTAGTCGTCCCATTTCGTCGGATAGCCGATCTTCGGCGTGAACTTGGCGAGCTTGGCCTGCGCTTCCTGCTTCGTCTCCTCGCTCATCCACTCGAGATCGTCGATGGACATCTCGAATGCCTGGCGCAGATTTGCGACCATCTCGTCCATGCGTTCCTTCGCCTCGGGCTTGAAGTGTTTTTCCACGTAAAGCTTGCCAATGGCGTCACCGAGCACGGCGTTCGCTGCCTGCACTCCGCGCTTCCAGCGAGGCTCGTTCTCCTCGATGCCACTCAGCGTGCGACCGCGGAAATCGAAATTCGCAGTCACGTAGGGCTCGCTCAAATAGGGCGCGTACGTATCCAGCAGATGGAAGGTGAAGTACCCCTGCCAGTGCTCGACCGGCACTTCCTGAAATGCCGTCGCAAGGGCTTCGAAATAACTCGGCTGGCTGATGACGACTTCGCCGGCATCGCCGATGCCGGCCGCCTCGGTGAATGCCTCCCAGTCCAGACCTGGCGTCAGCTCGTTCGCGCTTTCGATCGTGTGCTTGTTGTAGGTCTTATCGCGATCGCGGTTGGCGATCTGCGTCCAGCTCGCCTCGGCGAGGCGCGTCTCCAGCTCCATGATCGTCTGGGCTTTGGCCGCGGCGTTCTCCACGCCGGCGAGCGTCAGCAGCTTCTCGATGTATTCGAGATATGACGCCCGGATCTGAGTGAAGCGTTCGCCTGCATCGCTGTAGTAATCGCGATCGGGCAGACCCAGACCGTTCTGGAACATATAGCCGATATACTCGAGCGAATTCTTGGCGTCCTGATTGACAAAGAACGCAAACGGCCGGGCCAGGCCGAGCTTCTGACTGTAGCCGGCGTACGCCACCAGGTCCTCCGGCGTTTTGATGTTGCCGATCTTCTCGAGCTCGTCCTGCAGCGGCTGGACGCCGGCTTCTTCAATAACGGCGGAATTCACGAAGCTCGCATAGAACTTGCCGATTTTATCCGCTTCGGATTCGTCGGCGGCGCCCTCCTCCTCGGCCTCGGCCTGCTCCTCCTGAGCAATAGCTTCGGCAGCCGTGGCCGGCTCGGCCGCCGGCTGCGTTTCACCATCCATGTAGGGCTGGGCGGCGTTCTCGATGATCTCGCGCTGGTTGGACTCGGCCTGGTCCTCGAGCTCCGTGAAAGCCCCGTAATTGGATTTGTCCGGCGGGATGGCCGTGCCTTCGAGCCACTTGCCGTTCACGTACTCGTAAAAATTATCCTGCGGGGCTACGGTCGCATCGAAATTGTTCGTGTCGATGCCAAGGCCGAGCGGTGCTTCCGCGCCGGCATCCGTATCGACCGCCGAGCTCTGCTCCGCTTCCTGCTGGCCGCATCCCGCAATCAGAAATGCCGCGCCCAGGCACATGGTTATTCTATGCATACTCGTACTTCTTTTCCCGTGTGAATCTGGAGAACGCCGGCGGAGCCTTTCGGTAACCTGCCCGCTCGGATTTCGGTGAGTCAGTATAGTTCAATCCGCAGGAAGTCCGGCTTGAACGCAACGATCCTGTCGGCAAATGCAGACAGGGCTACGTCGAAAAAGGGGACATTCCTGATTTCTGGCGGAAATCAGGAATGTCCCCTTTTTCCTCAGCCGACACCGTAACGCCGCCCGCTGCGGGGATGATCGACGACGCCGCGACTCGTCATGAACCGGACGGGCAGCGATTGCGTGCGGCCCCACGAGTCGGCCCGGTAGACGCCGAAGTGCAGATGCGGCATGGTCGAATTGCCGGTATTGCCGGACAGGCCGATTTTCTGGCCGCGATGCACGGGGTCACCGGCTTCCAGGAGCACACCGTCCTTGTGAAGATGGTAATACTCGCCGGTCGTGCCGTCCGGATGCAGGATAACCACGTAGTTCGCGTACCTGCCGCAGCCGTCGCCGAAGCATGACCTGTCGTTGGACTCCTCGACCCGCACAACCACGCCTTCCCGGGCGGCGTACACGGGCGTGCCGACCGGCACGTCGAAATCGACGGTGAATTCTTCGAGCCCGTTATGCGTGAAGCCCGTGCTGAATCCCTGCAGCACTTTATGGCTCTGCGTACCGGCGAGCGGCAAACGGTAGAGATAGGTGTCGTCGTGACGCGGCGACAAGCTGCCGACCGTCCAGTCGTATTCATAACGATAGCGCCAGCTTTGCGCATCGTCGACCGGCGACAAGCGCATGAGGCGGACCCGCTCGTGGCCCGTTACGGTGCGTGTGGATGGATTCTGGCCGCCCACCAGCAGATTGCGAATACGCGCGCGCAAGCTCACAGTGACCGCATAGGGCTGCAGGTTCCGCGCGAAGATGTCCACGGAATTGCCGTTCTCGACGACTTCTATGCATACCCAGTCGGCCGAGCACGACGGGCGCGCCCCGGCAACGCCGGCCGAAGCGACGACGATGAAGCCGGCAGCGAGAATCAGAAGGGTTCGAAGCATGCGCTGAATTGAGACAACGCGGGCGGTGGCAGGTTCGCGGGTCCATGCGAACGGCGCTGTCGGCAGGCATCCGCCGTTCCGGCGCCTTCACCCCGGCGAAGCCGGGGCGGAATCCACTTCAATGCAGTCGGGACCAGTGCAGTACGGTCACCGCCTTTGCATCGATGTCGAAGTTTCTGGCAAGCAGCCGCTCGATCTCGCGGAGGCCCATCATTCGCTCCGTCTGCCGGGTCACCTCGATGACACCGCTGTACTCGCATGGGCCGGCGGCATTGGATTCCGCAACCAGGAATTGCGTGTAGTACTTGACACCCATGGCGCGAGCGTAGGGCCTGCCCCGGCCAGATTCTGTGAGCCGCTGCACAATTCATGCATCGGCACTCCTGCATCAGCACGAAGCGATCACCCTCTGCCCGCGCCCGGCATGCAGAATCGGTCAAGGCGGGCCGCAGTCCGGGCGCTTGCCCTGTGCGCGAGCCTGCTCGTACAGCTCCATGGCGTGGGGCATGCGCGCATTGAGATTATTGATGCGGCTTGCTCCGGAAGGATGGGTTGACAGGAACTCGGGTGGCTGCTGACCGCCGGCCTCGGCCATGTTCTGCCATAGCTCGACGCTCGAGCGAGGATCGAAGCCGGCTTTGGCCATGAGATCCAGGCCGATGAGATCTGCCTCGGCTTCCTGAGCGCGCCCGAACGGCAGCACAATCCCGACCTGGGCGCCGAGGCCGAGCAAGCTGAAGAGCTGTTGCTGTACGGGCGTCGTGGCGCCGGCGGCGATCTGCGCAAGCTGCAGCCCGGTCTGCGTCGCAAAAGCCGTCGAAACCCTCTCGTTTGCGTGCTGCGAAACCACGTGCGCGACCTCGTGTCCGATCACTGCGGCGAGCTGATTCTGGTTTTCCGCCACACCGAGCAGGCCTTCATATACGCCGATCTTCTTGCCGGGCAGCGCGAAGGCATTCACATCGTCGTCTTCGAAAACGCTCACTTCCCAGCCGCCGGCCTCCGCGCCCGGCAGCTCGCTGGTGACCGCCTGCGCGATGCACGCCACGTAGCGATTGACACGACGGCCGTCGTCGACTGGCGTTTGCTCCTGGAGCTGCTGCCAGGCCGTCACCCCCATCTGGTCGAGCTGCTCGTCGGGGAACAGAATGAGCTGGTCGCGTCCGAGTGGAGAAGTGGCGCAGGCAACGATCAAAGCGGTAGCGGCCGCGAGCAGTAAGATGAGCTTGTTCTTCATGGGAATGACACTCCTCGTGTCCGACGCTCAAGCGAGCGCGAGAGAATGCAGCACGACTTCCGGCGGGCAGTTGAGCCGCACGTCGATCAGGGATGCGCCGACGCCTACCGAGGTATAACCCTCGAGATTCCGGTACGTCCACGCGCCGGCACAGAAGCGGCGCGGACACCGGGCATTGTATAGGAGTGGAATTTGGCCCGGCAAACGGATCTGGCCGCCATGCGTATGCCCACAGAGCAGTGCGTCGAAGCCCGCCGCGGCCGCCTCGGCGTAGATCTCGGGCGAATGCGCGAGCAGTATGGACGGGGCGGACGCCGGAATGCCGGAACGCGCGCGTCGCACGTCGGCGAGTTTGAAGAAATGCGGATCGTCGACACCGGCCAGGTAGAGGTGCTGGCCCGCGCGCTCGATGACGGCTGACTCGTTCAGCAGCACCCGCATGCCCATGTCCTCGAGCGCGGGCGCAATCCGCAGCGAGTCATGATTGCCGAGCACGGCGTACACGGGAGCATCGAGTGCAGCGCGCACCTGCGCGAGAGCACGCACGCAACGCTCCGACGAGCCGTACGTCGCATAACGATAATCACCGGTCAGAACGGCAAGCTCGTACTCGAGTGCCGCGACACAACGGATCAGAGCATCCGGAAGCTCGTCGTTCATATCCAGATGCAGGTCGCTGAGCTGCAGGATCCGGTAGCCGTGAAAGGCTTGCGGCAGACGCGGGATCGATACCCGGTGCGGCGTGACGCGGATGTCGAGCGCGTTCCTCCGGCCACGCTCGTAGAGACCCATCAGCCGGAGCGCAGCACGCATCTTCGGTTCGGAGAACAACCACTTTTCGATCGGCCGGAGGAACAGCCGCGTGCCGAGCGCGGGCTGCGGTCCCAGCGCTTCCAGGCTCAGGCGCGCCTCGACGTGCGCCGCATCCAGCCTCCCCGCGAGCCATTCGCGGAGCTCTTCGTCGCCGGGTACCGGCCGCATCAGGCGCGGCGTGCTGCGGCGGTGAATTCCGCGAGTCCTGCCATTTATGTGCCGAATCGCTGGACGCAGCCCGTCAACGGCCGCCCCTGCGCCGCTTGCTGTCGACCTCCGAGCGTTTCATGGCGAGCCAGTCGTCGCGCGTCACCGGTGCGGCCTCGCCGTCAGCGCGGCGGTTCTCTTCTTCTGCGGCGCGGAACTCGCAAAAATCCGCATAAGCATCCAGTTCCCTCTTGAGCTCACGCGCCACCAGCTCCACCATGATCGCGTCGTCGAGCTGCCCGATACCCGGAACGTGATCGGGGATCAGATCCTCCGGGTCGGCAAAATAGGCGAGGGCGTGCATGACGCGCGTGATTTCCTCGTCGGGCAGGCGCCACTCTTTGTCTCGCACCATGGCGAGCATGGCTTCGAGCTTCTCCAGTGTGTGTGCGACGAAATCGGGCGCGTTATGGGAAGCGGCTTTTTTCAGGAGATCTTCGGCGGCCTGCAGGATTTCATGGTACGGTCGCGCTCGCGCGCGCTCGCGCGTTTCCCGCATGATGTGACGGAAGTATTCGAGGTGCTCGTCGCCGAGCTGGATGTGCAAATCGAGCGGCATCGGGCTGTGTCTCCGAGGGTCTGTCAGAGCGTACGCTGCAGCCCATGGCCGGTCAATCAGCCGCAATCGTTGGAAATCCGCTCCCTGTGTGCTAAATAGCCAATGACCGGGAGGCCTCGACCGTCATGAAAATTGCCCTGCTCGTGCTTCTGCTTCTCGTCCTCGCATTCGCGCTCTGGCGCCGATTTGCCAGCGGCAGAGAGTCTCCGCCGGCTGCACGACGACCGGCGCTGCCGGATACGCCCTGGCGATGCGTGTCCATCGAGACGGGCCTCAATGCCTGCCGCGCGGCGGAACACATCCGTGGCAAACGCTTCCTGCCGCGTGAGGCTCCGGTGCTGCCGCTGCAGGGTTGTGACGAAAAGAGCTGCGCTTGCCGCTATGTCCACCATACGGATCGCCGCGCCGATGACCGGCGCGATACCTTCAGCCACTTCGACGGTCTCAAACCGATGCCGGGGATGGATGACAAGCGTCGCGGCCGTGACCGCCGCCGGCGGCGCGAAGAGTAGACCGATTGCCAACTACCGGCGCCATGCCGGCCTGCGCGACGACCGACTCCAGTGGCCGATTGAAACCGGCCCTGCAAAAGCTGCCGTAAACGTCGCAGGGCCGAATTCATTCGGCCGGCTCGTCGACTGATCAACCGGTAGCAGGATGTTGAAAAACGGAGTTCTTCAAAGGGCTGCTGATCAGTCCAGACCCACATTGTTCTTCTCGAGCACGCGGTCGGCGCGGTAGCTCGAGCGTACGAGCGGGCCCGAAACGACTTCCAGGAATCCCTTGCCGAGGCCCAGCTCGCGAATCTGCGCGAAATCCGCAGGCGGTACGAAACGCACCACCGGCAGGTGGTTCGGCGTCGGCTGCAGGTACTGGCCGAACGTCACAATGTCGACTTCCGCTGCGCGCAGATCGTCGAGCGTTTCGTCGATTTCGGATTCCGCTTCGCCGAGACCGAGCATGAGGCTGGTTTTGGTCAGTGTGCCGGGGCGGTGGCGCTTGGCATGTGCGAGAACGCTCAGCGTCTGTTCGTAACCTGCCCGCGGATCGCGAACGGGATGCGTCAGCCGGCGCACCGTCTCCACGTTCTGCGCGAATACTTCGATACCTGAATCGACGACGCATTCGACCGCTGTCCGGTCACCGCGGAAATCCGGCGTCAGTGCCTCGACAGCCGTCTGCGGATTCACCTGCTTGATGGCGCGCACGCAGGCCGCATAGTGACTCGCGCCGCCGTCCGGCAGATCGTCGCGGTCGACCGAGGTCAGCACGACGTACTTGAGGTTCATGAGGCGCACAGATTCGGCGGTCTGCACCGGCTCGTCCGCATCGAGCCAGCCGTGCGGATTGCCGGTATCGACGGCGCAGAAGCGGCAGGCGCGCGTGCACACCGAGCCCATCAGCATGATGGTCGCCGTGCCGTGCGACCAGCATTCGCCGATGTTCGGGCACATCGCCTCCTCGCAGACTGTCGCCAGCTTATGCTCGCGGACGTTTCTCTTCACCGCGCTGTAGCCAGCCCCGCCCGGCATGCGCGCCTTGAGCCAAGGCGGCTTGCGGCCGGCTGGCAGCGGAGCTGACTTGCGGCTGCTCTTGATGCCGTGCCTGATTGCCGTGATACCGGCGTCGTTGCGGAATTTCTCGCCGCTTCTGACGATGGGAATGCCTTTGAATTCGCTCATTTCGACCGCATTGTCGCATTTTCGCTTTGTCTCGGCACGAGACGAGACGCCATCGGCCGCAGCCGCTGGCAGATGCGCTAGATGAGGCAGTCGTCCTCGGCCCCATGAGCCGATCCGTCCCCCGGCTCCGGCGCCGTCGCGAAAGCTTCGAAAAAGTGCTTGAATGCGGCCCGTAGTCCTATCGATCCAGAGGGAAAATTCCATGCGATCCGAGCATCGCTGTTTGGTTGTCGTTTGGCTGTGCCTGGCGGTCCTTTGGGGGTCTGCCAGCGGGCAGGAGCTCAAGGAGGACCTTTTCGCGGACGCAACTGCGGCATTTCGGATCGCCAGGGAAGCCGATGCGGAGCGGCTGTCACCACGCATTTATCGCAACGCGATGGAGGCCTATCAGGATGCTGAAAATGATTACGATCGCGGCGGCAATCTGGATCGGGTGCGTTCGAGCCTTGCCGAAGCCGGACAGCTTTTCCGCGAGGCCGCCCGGACGGCCGGGCTGGCCGATCAGGCTTTGGCCTCATTGATCGAGACCCGCTCCGATGCGGAAAAAGCAAGCGCACCCCGCTATTCGGCGGAGCTCTGGCGGGAAGCCGAGAAAAAGTTCCGTGCCGCGGCGATCGAGCTCGAGCGTGGCGACAGAACGCTCGCCACGCGACGCGCGGGAGAGGCGGAAGCTGTCTATCGCGACGCGGAGCTGAACGCCATCAAGGAGAGCTATCTGCGCGACACGCGCACTCTGCTGCGGCAAGCCGACAAGCTCAGGGTCGAGCGTTACGCGCCGAACACGCTCGCGAAGGCCGAAGCGCTGCTGGCCGAGGCGGAGAAAGCGCTCAACGAAAACCGCTACGACACCGACAGGCCGCGCGGGCTGGCGCAGGAGGCCCAGTACGAGGCACGGCATGCCATTTTCCTGGCCAGTTACCTGCGCGAGAAAGAGGA
Source organism: Gammaproteobacteria bacterium (assembly GCA_013817465.1). GTDB lineage: Bacteria > Pseudomonadota > Gammaproteobacteria > Steroidobacterales > JACDCP01 > JACDCP01. The sequence continues at coordinate 15,956 of JACDCP010000004.1, forward strand.
CGAAGACTGGACGGTCGAGGATGTCATACTCGACTGGGAGAAACCCCTCGAGCGTCTGGCGGCGACTCTCGACGTGCGCGCCGAGCTCGACCAGGGTTACACAGCGCCGACCGACCGGCTCGTAGCAGACATCGAAGACCTGCGCTCGGCGCAGCAGGGTCTCGAGCAGGACGTCGATGAAGCACGCCGGCGTATCGCCGGTCTCGAAGACGAGATCCGCGATCTCGACGCGCGGCTCGGCGGCGCCTCGGAGGAACGCCGGGAACTCGTGCAAAGACTCGCGGAACAGGCGCGAGTCCGTGAGCAGTTCGAGCAAATCGAGATAATGTTCACGCGCGGGGAAGCACAGGTGTTCCGGCAGGCAAGCGATGTCTACATCCGGCTCGCGGGCCTGAGCTTCGCGGTCGGGCGCGCGACCATCGACCCCGACAACTCTACGCTGCTGACGAAGCTCGAGCGCGCGATCCGGGTGTTTCCCGAAGCCGAGCTCGTCATCGAGGGGCACACAGATTCCTACGGCGGCGACGCCGAGAACTTCGAGCTTTCGCAGCGCCGCGCGGAAGCCGTGCGCCAGTACCTGCTGGCGAATGTGCGCCTCGATCCGGCACGCATCTCGTCGGTCGGCTTCGGCGAAACCCGGCCAGTCGCCAACAACGAAACTGCGGAAGGTCGCGCGAGGAACCGGCGCATCGACGTGCGTATCCAACCGCGCCGATGAAATTGCTGTCGTGAACACGCCCGCTGCGCGATTGTCTGCGGAACGATCCGTGATCGAGCGACGGCCTCTTCACCAACGCCAAGCGAAGGAAATGGGGACATTCCTGATATTCGTTTTGAAAATCAGGAATGTCCCCATTTCCCGCGCAGCCAGTCCGCGACGGCGTGGCCGGTCACGGTATTGACGAGATAACCGTAATCGCGGTGCACGTTGAGACCGTTCTCGTTGCGGAAATAATTGTAAACGCCCTCAGTCTCGTCGCGAATCTCCTCGATGAGGCCGAGTTCCAGCATCGGCAGATAATCGCCGCGAAGCATCCGGTCCAGAGCCCTCAGTTCGCCCACTGCCGCCACGTTGATCCAGCGGCGCAGATTGCCGGGGTAGCGTTTGCCTCCGCTGGCGCGTGCGCCGCGCAGGCGACGCTGGATGAATCTCACGCCAAGCGGGCTGCCGAGCGTGAGCAGCAGATCTACGCTCCAGTCGCGTGGCTCACGCCGGTCACGCTCCCACAGCGTGTCATACGCAATGACCGAACCCAGGCTGTGCCCGATCAGCAATACCCGCGCCTGCTCCTTCGCCGCCTCATCCAGCGCGCTCGAAAGCAGGTCGCGCACGCCGCCGGCCACGCCGTCGTGGTTCTCGAAGTAGCGCCGTGAGGCTTCGAGCGTCGCGCGAATTTCCGGATCCGGCAGGAAATGCACGAGAAACGGCAGCAGGTCGCCGAGCGAATAAATCAGCCAGGCGACGCGCGTACGCCATGAGCGGGCTTCCCGTATATCGCGTTCGGAAGGGCCGGGTGTGGCCAGCAGACGGTCGATCCATTCCCGGTCGCGGTCCAGCTCGTCGTGCTCGCCATAGTAGAAGTAATTCCAGGCAATCAGGTGAAAGCAAGCGCGGCGCCGCGCCAGGCTTTCACCGAGCGGCGCATCCACGCGACGAACGCCCTCGACGAGACAGCGCCAGAGCTCGGCGCGGTACTCCTCGGGCGGTGGCTTCGGACTCTGGCCCGGCACGAAAATAATGAGTTCGCGGCGAGAAATCGGAGAAATCGGAGAAATCGGGGTCAGACTCCTGTTTCACGCTGGCCGATGCACGCAACCGCGCAATCATTCCCGACGTATCAGAGACGACGAAACCGGCGTCCGACCCCGATTTCGCGCAGATCAGGCGAATGCGCAGGTCGACGTGTCGATGTGCCTCATCTTACGGTGCTGCGGCAATCGATAGAAGCGCCGCAGCTCGCTCATCAATCCGCTCGCGCGCCGCGGGCCGAGGAACCGGCTGTTCAGATGGCGGCAGTAGCGGCCGGCGTAGCGGTTCGCCTGGCGGTAGCGCTCGAGCCCCTCACCATCGAGCGACGCATCGAAGCTCGGCTGCTCGAAGAGCCAGGCGTGCAGCCGCACCGGCACGCCAGCCCCGACCGGCCGGCTCAGCAGGAACAAGCTGGCGATGTACTTGTCGACTTCCGCCTGCAGCTCGAGCTCGAGCAGACTCACGCTGCGGTCGTGAGCGACGCTGCGCGTCACGTACAGGAAATGGCTGACGCCCTCGAGCGCAATCCAGAAGCTGGCCAGGTTTCCGTCGTGCAGGTTTTCCGTGGGATCGTCCGCGTCGAGCTGCTCGAGCACGCGGGGGTCGACATAGAGTGCGACGTCCAGGCCGTCGGCGGACTCAGCCACGAGCAGCTTCTCCCTGACTTCACGAGCAGGCCCGGACGAATCGAGGCGCTGCGCCAGGCTCGCATCGGTGATCAGAAAGTCGGCGACCTCGTGCGAACGCTCGATTTCGTAGATCCGCTCCAGTAGGCGCTGCAGCTTGACGAGTATCATCAGTTTGCCTTCCTTCCGCCGCGGCCTTCGAGCGGATAGACGCCGAGCTTGCGCAGGCGCTGGGCAGCGCGGCTGCTGCCGGTGCGCAGCCAGATTTCGTACAGCCGCAGGAGGTCTTGGTCCGAGGAAATCTGTGCGGTGCTGCTCACCTCGTCCAGCACGCGCACGAGGAGCTGGAACTTCCGCGCAAGCTCTTCGAACACCTGTCCCATCGCCCGGCCGCGAGAGGTGTTGCGCACGCTTTCATGAAGCGTGCCGTAGGCATTGCCACCCATCGCTATGTAGTAATCGACCGGCACGGTCCGGCGTGCGAGGCTGTCCGCGAAAAAGCCAGTGATGAACAGGGCGACGTCGCCGATCCGTTGCAGCACGGCATTGCGCTCCTGGGCTGTACGGGACTCCAGCGCGTCGGTAAGCATGGCCGCAAGCGGCCGCAGACGTACGCCTTCGGGCGTGCGCTCGTAAAGCTCCTCTGAGCGCGCAAACAGGGTGAGCATGTTGACGATGTAATGCGCCGTATGATCGTCGATGCGGACGCGCTGGTTGGCCAGCGCATCATCCATCGAATCCCGAAAAAATTCGCGCAGATTCGCGATCGGGATGACGCGCTCGTTGCGGGTGTCGACTACCATCTGTAATCTGCCTCCCGTCGTCGCTACGGTGATCCGTCACCTGGTTAGATGCCGGCCGCGGCCGGAGATTCCGCATGCTCGCCACGACAATATCTTGCCTCGCGAGCGGCGCTCTGTGAACGCTATCACGGTTCTGGTGTCCTGCTCCATGGATGCGTTGCGCAAGTCGGGCGCGGATTCTCGCGCCTGGCAAGGCGCGACGACGGGTAATAGCCGCACTATGGCGAGGAGCCGCAACGCAGCCGGACGCGAAAAGACGCCGCGGATTGCACAATGTATCCTTGGCAGGCGATGCAAGGAATGTATCGCCATTCTCAAGAACCTACGGTTTCTGAAAATGCTCGCCTTCCGAAAATCGCAATTTTCGGAGGGCAAAGTTGAAAAGCCATGAATGGCTTTTTCAACAATCTGCTGGGGCAAATCACTGCACATGATCGTGTACTGGCTTTTTGTCGCGGTGGCCGCGCTGGTCATCGTCGCATTGATCGGCCAGCCGCTGTGGCGTGCGCGACGCAGGCGGCGGCGCATGAATGGCGAGCTTGCGGCGGATCGGCGCGAGCTGCTCGAGCGCAAGCTGCCGCTTTACGCTCGCCTGCCCGCGGGGTTGAAGCCGCGGCTGCATGGCCTGATCAATGCGTTCATTGCCGAAAAAAAATTCCTCGGTTGCGCCGGGCAAGGCATCGATGACGAGGTCCGGCTGCTGATCGCCGCGCAGGCCTGCCTGCTGGTGCTGAACAGAGAGCTGGGTTTTTTCGACGAGCTCGAGACCATCCTCGTGTATCCCTCGTCATTCCTCGTCGACGAGGAATATGCCGACACGACCGGCGTCGTCACCAGCGCGCGCCACGAGCTGCTCGGGCAGGCGTGGGATGCACATCAGATCGTCCTGTCCTGGGAGGACGTGCTCGAGGACGCCACCGCCGGGCATCCGGAGCAAAATGTGGTGCTGCACGAGTTCGCCCATCAGCTCGATCAGGCCGGCGGACCTGCCGACGGCGCACCGCCGCTTCGCAACCGTTCCCAATACACACGCTGGTCGGCGGTGCTGCAGGCGGCTTACGAAACCTTATGCGAACAGATCGAGCGCGGCGCGGTGCCCTTCATGGACGAGTACGGCGCCTCCGATCCAGCCGAGTTCTTCGCCGTGGCCACGGAAACCTTTTTCATCGATGCGCCACACCTGCAGCGCACGCAGCCGGCGCTGTATCACGAGCTCGAGGTACTTTATGGGGTGGATCCCGCCGGCTGGTGATTGTGTCCGCTGGCTGCCTGTGACGCCGCGCGCTGCTGCGAGGCGATCCATTCCATGATGCGAGTTTCCAGCACGTGCAGCGGCAGCGCACCGCTGCCGAGTACGGCATCGTGGAAGGCGCGAATATCAAAATCCTCGCCGAGCTCGCTCCGCGCCCGCTCGCGCAGCTCCTTGAATTTGAGCTCGCCGATCTTGTAGGCGAGCGCTTGCCCCGGGCTCACGATATAGCGGTCGATCTCGACGATGATGTCGTGCTCGGCCTTGGCTGCGTTCTCCTTGAAGAAATCGATCGCCTGCTGGCGGCTCCAGCCGAGCGAATGCATCCCCGTGTCGACCACCAGGCGAATTGCACGCCACATCTCGTACGTGAGCTGACCGAACCGCGCGTAGGGATCGGTGTAAAAACCCATTTCGCCGCCGAGACTCTCGGCGTACAGACCCCAGCCTTCGACGAAAGCGGTGAAGCCGCCGAAGCGCCGGAACCAGGGCAACCCTTCGAGCTCCTGCTGGATGGCAATCTGCAAATGGTGCCCGGGCACCGCTTCGTGCAGGGTCAGGGCTTCCATTTCCCATTTTGGCCGCGTGTCCAGCGCGTAAGTGTTGGCGAAGAACTGGCCGGGGCGGCCGGCTTCGAGGGACCCGCCCTGATAGTAGGCGGTGGTCTGTGATTTCTCGGCATACTCCGGCACGGCCACGACCCCGTACGGCAGGCGCGGCAGGTGCCCGAACAGCTTGATGAGCTCGGGATCCGCGCGCTTGGCGATATCGCGATAGCTCTCCAGCAGCTCCGCGGCGTCTTCGAAAAAGAACTGCGGATCCGTGCGCAGGAAGGTCTTGAACTCCTCGAAGCTGCCGTCGAAACCGCTTGCTTCGATCACCTCGTCCATTTCGGCCCGAATGCGGCGGACCTCGCTCATCCCGAGCTCGTGGATTGCTTGCGGATGCATGTCGGTCGTGGTCATTTGACGCACCAGCATGGCGTACCAGTCCTGTCCGTCCGGCAGATCTTTCATGGCGATCGAGCGGCGCGCTTGGGGCACGTAAGTTTCGGCCAGATAAGCCTGGAGCTTGCTGAACGCCGGCCTGACCTGAGCTTCAAAGGCCTGTCCGGCAGCCTTGCGCAGCCGCTCCTGTTCGGCCTGCGGCATCTCCTCCGGCATGTCGCCGAACGCAGCCAGCATGGGACTGGCGAAGGGATCTTCGACCAGCAGATTCTGCACCTGCTGGGGCACGTCGCGCAGCGTCACGGCGGGCGGAGTGATGCCGCGCTCCAGGCCCTCTTCGAGCAGAACCAGCGTCTGATCGACAGCCTGCGGGACGCCGCGCAGGCGAGCGAGAATACTTTCGTACTCGCGGACGTTCGTCGCCGGCATGAGCGTGAGTATCTGGGCGAGATTCTGCTGCACGCCGCCGAGCTGGTCGACGGCCAGATACTCGCCGGGAAAACGCTGCTGATCCTCGCTGTCCTCGAGCTGACGCAGCAGCAGATCGTAGTTCAGGCGTTCATCGCTCTCGAGCGCTTCGCGATCGAGCGACTGCACGATCTCCAGCGCGCGCACGGTGTCCTCCTCGCGCCGCTCTATCGCCTCGAGGGAATTATCACCCCAGCGATCCTGCCCGCGCGGATCGCCGATGTAGGTGGCGAACGTCGGGAACTCCAGCATGGCGTAGTCGTAATAAAGATCCGTCAGCGCCTGCAGTCGCTCGCTGGCGCTCGAGTCATCCGCGTTGCGCGCGATGGCGCTCTCGCGCTCGAGCAGGGTCTCACGCTCGGCCGCGTAATCGGCCAGCGCCATCGGTGTGATGGGCAACAGGAGTGAGCACAGCAGGAATCTTCGCATCATGGTCATCCTTTCTCGAGGCATTCGGGGGTATGGTGGGCGCGGATTGTAGCGCCCCATCCGGTCGCGCAGCGACCGTGGCGCGTGGCGGGCTGGCCTACCCGGATCGCAGCAGGTCCGGATCGCTGGCTGCGCAGGTGTAGTTTCGCTCCATGGCCGCCGGTGGCTGCGGGAAGCCTTCGTGCATGAAGGCCCCTCCGAGCACCAGGCCGCCGGCAACGAGCAAGCACCAGTACACGCGCGCCATGTGAACTTCCTCTGCAAGCGCCTCTGTTCCCCCATCCAGACTGCGGCGGCCGGCGGTAGTTCCGGCAAGTTGCCGCTGCAGACACTCGTTCTGCCGCTGCTTGCGCGGTCCATCCGCGTCGGTGCGATAATTCGGCGCTCCCGGGCAACCGCTCCTAAACTTTGCGAGAGAGATCGCGTGCAACCCGCCCAGAAGGACATCACATTCCTCGGCCCGCAGAGCCCGCACCCGACGGTGCAGAATGTTATCGGCGCCGGCGATGCGCCTGTCTGTCTTATTTCCGCCGGATGGCGCGAGCGTGAGGGCGAGCTGGAAGACGAGCTCGAGCAGCTCGGCGAAGTGCGCCAGATTGTCGACTTGCGCCTGTATCGACGCATCGACGAGATATTCGCAAGCGACCCGGAGCTGTTCGCGGCTCACCGCCAGCGACAGACCCTCCTCAAGGAAGCGCAGAGACTTTACCGCCTGCGCCTGGCCCACGCCCTGAAAGCAGCACGCGAGTTGTTCGAAAGCGATGACGGCGAGCTTCTCGCAGCCGAACGGCGCGCGGCGATGGCGGCGCTTCGCGCGCTGGATCGGCATCACCTGCGGCGCATTCGCCGGATCCATGAGGCGTTCGATCAGACTTGGCGGCCGGCCGAGCGGCCAGCGATTCTCCCGCACGCCGCGGAGCTTGCCGCAGTGATCGAACGTTCGTCGGCGGTGCTCATCGCCGGCGGGCACGTCGGGGTGCTGCTGAGCCGCATGCGCCTGCTCGGGCTGCCGCGGTTGCTCGCCGGCAGGCGCATCGTCGCCTGGTCCGCCGGCGCTATGGCACTCGGTGAGCGTGTTGTCCTGTTCCACGATCATCCGCCTCAAGGCGAGGGAGACCCGGAAGTGCTCGACACGGGGTTCGCTCTCGTGCGCGGCGTCGTGCCCCTGCCGCATGCCGGCGCACGTCTGAGGCTGGATGACGCGCGGCGCGTCGCGTTGTTCGCCAGACGCTTCTCGCCGTCACTTTGCGTGCCCCTCGAACAGGGTGTTTTGCTGCGCTGGCGCGACGGCGTGCTCATTGAGTCGCAATCCGCCACCCGGCTCGTTCATCGGGGAACCGTCCAGGGACTAGCCGCATGACTGTCACGATCCACGAGCTCCGGCGCGGTACTCCGTTGAGCGCGCAGGACATTGACGAGTTCCTCGCATCGAACGATTTTCCACTGGTGGAGCGCGATGGCGTTACTTTCGTCTATCGCGGCGGCGCCGACGAGGTTTTCCTGCGCATGTGGATCCACGGGCTGCCGGCCAAGCAGCCGCTCGAGCGCCGGGGTGACAGCGATCTATGGACGTTGTTCGTCGACCTGCCGCCGAATTCCCGCAGCGAATACAAATTCGAAGTTGCCGTCAACGGCGAAAGCCACTGGATCGTCGATCCATTGAATCCGCACGTCGCGACCGATCCCTACGGCGCCAACTCCGTGCTGCGCAGCTACGGCTACGAGCGCCCGTCCTGGACCCTCCCGGACCCTGAGGCCCGTCAGGGCGCGCTTGCGAGCGTCGACGTGCCGAGCAGGCTGTTCGATTCCGTGCGCCGCACGACCGTATACGTCCCCGCGCGATTCCGGCGGCTGCGGCGCTATCCGCTGCTCATCGTGCACGATGGCGAAGACTTCCTGCGCTACGCGGACCTGCAGGTCGTGCTGGACAATCTGATCCACCGGCTGGAGATCCCGCCGATGATCGTCGCGCTGACCCAGGCCGGCGACCGCCTCGTCGAATACGCGGGAGACGACCGCCATGCGGGGTTTCTGGCGACAGAGCTTTTGCCGGAGCTGCAGAAAGAGTTCCCGCTGCTGGACGAGCCGGCGTCGCGCGGTCTCATGGGCGCGAGCTTCGGCGCCGTCGCTTCACTGCACGCTACCTGGCGGCATCCGGAGATTTTCGGGCGACTGATGCTCGCTTCCGGATCGTTCGCGTTCAGTGATATCGGCCGGCACAAGCGCGGCCCGGTATTCGACCCGGTAGCGGAATTCGTGAACGAGTTTCGTGGAACGCCGGGACGGCCGACCGAGCGGCTGTTCCTCTGCTGCGGCATTTACGAATCTTTGATCTACGAGAACCGGTCCCTGGTGCCGCTCCTGCATGAACATGGCATGCAGGTCCGCTACGAAGAAGTCCGCGACGGGCACAACTGGGAAAACTGGCGCGATCGTCTGCAGGCCGGGCTGACCTGGCTGTTCCCCGGGCCGCTGTGGATGGTTTATGAGTGAAAATGGGGACATCCCTGATTTCCAGTCGCTTGCTGGCCGTAAGCATCGTCGGTAGCCAGGAAATCAGGAATGTCCCCATTTTCACGGAACTGTGCATAATTGAGTTCATGGCTGAAATAACAAAAACAATAGGGCTTTCGCTCGGCGCGGACATCTGCTGGCCGATCTGCTACGAGGAAATGCTCAGGCGACTCGATCTGGCCGTCCCGTCCGGGCGCGACCAGCTGCGCTTTCGGACCGAGCGTGTGACCATCGAGCCTTTCGACCTGCGCCAGACCTGCCGTTACGACGTCGTGATCGATCGGCTCACGCACTGGTACCACACGAGCCGCGAGTGGATCAAAAAGGCCATCATCCTCGACGGCCTGTACGTCTTCAACAATCCGTGGACCTTGCAGTCGATGGAAAAGCAGACCACGTACTGCGCCATGATGAAGCTCGGCCTGCCTGTGCCGGATACCTGGCTCGTGCCGCCCAAATCCTACGAGCCGAGCGACGATCTGCAGCCCACGCTGCGCCAGTACGCGCGCCATTTCGACCTGGGTACAATCGGCAAATCACTCGGTTACCCGTTGTTCATGAAACCTTATGACGGCGGCGGCTGGGTCGGCGTGAACAAGATAGACGACGAAACAGCGCTGCGCGCAACCTACGAGGAAAGCGGCAAGCGCGTCATGAATATGCAGGCCGGCGTCTTCCCGCACGACCGTTTCGTGCGCTGCCTGGGGCTTGGGCCGCAAGTCCGGTTCATCAATTACGATCCTTCCGCGCCGCTGCACGATCGCTACCGCCTCGATAAGGATTTCATGAGCAAGGACGAGGCCGAGCTGCTCGAGGACATGACCCTGACGATCAACACTTTCTTCGGCTGGGACTTCAACTCCTGCGAGGTGCTGCGCAAGGATGGCGTCTGGTATCCGATCGATTTCGCGAACGCCTGCCCGGATTCCCAGGTCACGTCGCTGCACTACCATTTTCCCTGGCTGATCCTCGCTAACCTTCGCTGGTCGATCTTCTGCGCCGCCACCGATCGTCCAATGCGCATGAACTATGACTGGGAGCCGTACTTCGAGATCGCCAGACGCGACCTTCCCTACCGCGAACGCTTGCGCGCCTACGCCGCCATCGCACGCAAACGCCTCGATACGGAAGGTTTCGAGGGATTCTGCGCGAAGCATCTCGCGCATATAGAGGAGGTGGCAATGGAGTTCTTTGCCTCCACGGAAGCGCGCGAGGCCGTGCGCAAGAAGGTGACGGCACTTTTTCCGGCCCGTGAAATCGATGAGTTCACCGAGCTGTTCTTCGGCCGCATCCAGCGCTGGCGCACGGAAGAGGCGCTCCCGGCGAGTCGGGGGAAATCATAATGAAAGAGACTTTTCGCTGGCGCTCCGAACGCTTCGGCCAGCAGGTAGCGCTCGTGCGCTGGGGCCACTTCGGCACGCCGGTGCTGATATTTCCCACCGCGGGCGGCGACGCCGAAGAGGTCGAGCGCTTTCATCTCATCGGCGCGCTGCGCGAGCTCATCGAGGCAGGGCGCATCAAGGCTTACTCGATCGACAGCATCGCAGGCCGCGCATGGCTCACCGGCGTCGAGTCACCCGAATACTGCTGCCGCCTGCAGAACGTCTTCGACGCTTTCATTTACCACGAGATCGTGCCGCTGATTCGCAGGGATTGCGCTTCGCCCGACATCGAGATCGTGACCACCGGCGCATCGATCGGTGCGTTCAACGCCGTGGCGAGCATCTGCCGGCATCCCGATGTATTCCGGCTCGCGATAGGTATGAGCGGCACTTTCGATCTGACGAAATACCTGCAGGGACGCTTCAACCAGGACTTCTATTTTTCATCGCCGCTGCATTACCTGCCAGGTCTCGAGGGAGCGCAGCTCGACGCCCTGCGGCGGCGCTTCGTCATCCTGCCGACGGGCGAGGGGCGCTGGGAGGATGCGGGCGAATCCTGGCGCATGGCGCAGGCGCTGGGCGCCAAAGGCGTGCCGAACCGCGTCGATCCGTGGGGCTCGCAGTGGGATCACAACTGGGTGACGTGGCGCGAGATGTTGCCGAAATACCTGGCTGAATTGCGCTGAGAGTTACTTTTCGCTCAGCTCGCGCGCGTAAACTTCTTCGAGGCGCGCTTCGGTCGGATCACGGGCCGTTTTCTCGAGGCGGAAACGTGCCTTGCGCCCGTCGAGCTCGACGGTTGCGAGCTGGTTGTCAAACCACGGCTCCTCGTGAAGCAGGCGCCAGTCGAGCGGTGGCGACTTCACTCCCGCCGCGGCGGCGAGCGCCTTCCAGACACGCGTCCAGCCGCGCCGCCAACCCGCCCGCACGATGTACCGCTCGAGCTTGCCGAGCGAGTTGCGCATCGGCGAACAGGTCGCCTGATACATGGCACTCGATACCGGCTCGCCGTGGAACTCCACCGCGGCGAGGTAGGCATGATGCACGTCGCCTGAGAGGAGGATGATTGTCGCGGGCGCTTCGCCGCGCTCGCCCCGGGCGACGGATTTTATGAGCCTGCCGAGCGCCGCGAACGAACGGCCGAAAGCACTCCAGTGCTCGAGGTCCAGCTTGCGGCGTATCTTTTCACCGATTCGGGCCGCCCACCGCCCCCACGCGCCCGCGCACACCGCCTCGTTCCAGGCCTCCAGGTAGTGCACGCCCGGGCCCATGATGTACGGGAGCGAAGTAGCAAGCAGCAGATGATCGAAATCTCCGCTGGCGCGCTCCTCGATCCACGCCCACTCCTCATCGTCGATCATCTGCCGCTGCCCCTCTTCGAGCATCCGGCCCGCGCGCGAATCCATGACGATCAGCCGACTGCGGCCGAAGTCGCGATAGACACTCCAGCGGCAGGCATTCGGTTCGCGGTCTGCACGGTATGCGAAATCGTACAAAAGCTGCCCTGCGTCCTCCAGTTGCCTGACTTCGGCGAACAGCTCGTCGGCCTCGAGCTCGCGCGGCGAAAGATTGCCGATATGCTGATATACCCAGTACGACATGAATCCCCCGACGATGCGATCTTTCCACCACGGCCGGGCCCGCATCTCGCGAACCCAGGAATCGGAAATATTCCAGTCGTCGTTGACGTCGTGATCGTCGAAGATCATCACGCTCGGCACCGTGGACAGCAGCCAGCGGGTCACGGGCTCGCCCCAGCTATCGCGATAGAGGCGGGTATATTCTTCGAAGTCTGCGATCTCCTCTCCCGGCGGCTCTTCCGGATTGCGACGCGCGTGGATGAAATCGCGCGTGGCGAGCGAGACTTCGTCCGCGTACATCTGGTCGCCGAGCATGAGCAATGCGTCGGGCCAGCGATCTTCGGCTTCGCCGAGCATGCGCCGTGTCAGCGCATACAGGGCATCCACTTCGCGCCCGCGCTCGTCCTCGTCCTTCGTCAGCGTATACGGCGGCTCGTGCGGGACGCAGACGCGACAGGAACCGAACGCCAGACGCAGCGTCGCCCCGGGCAGCGGCGTGCGGATTATGCTTGGCGGAAACGATGAATCCTCGAAAGGCCAGACCCGGCGCCCGTCGAGGGCCACCGAGTACTCCGTGCGCGTGCCGGCCGCGAGATCCGTGATGCGCACCAGGGCGTAGTGGTGGCCCTGCACGCAAAACGTGTTCGCGCTGTGACCGAGGACGGCCACCTCGCAGGGGGCATCGGTCTCCACCCAGATCGTTGCATCGGTGGGCCCGACATAACGCAGCAGCGGCCCGAGGATGAGTTCAGGCACGACGCCGGCTTAACCAGCCACGAGCCGCAGATCGGTGCCGATTTCGTCGGCAATCTTCGTGGTTGCATCCAGATCGGCATGTCGCAGCATGATGAAGCCGTCCGAAACGAGGG
>JACDCP010000135.1 GCA_013817465.1 Gammaproteobacteria bacterium
CTGACCCCGGCAGGCGTTTCCGTTTCAGCGCCCTGGCAAACCGTCGAGCGTTCTTCCGGACGCAGCGTGCATCTTGTCGGCCGGTCGGCGGCGTGGTGGCCCGCACGTGTCGCCTTCGGTGACTTCGAGATCGACACCATCGAGGTGCCCGGCGCCCGCCTGCGCCTGGCGCTGTTGGGCGGCGACGGGCGCGCCGGTCGTGACGCCGTGCGGCGCTGGATCTCCGAAGCCGCAACGGCTGTCAGCACGCTGTACGGCCGTTTTCCACTCGAATCGGCGCAGATTCTCGTGCTGCCGTCGAGCCAGAGCGGCAGTCCGGTACCGTGGGCCCAGGTATTGCGCGGCGGCGGTGCTTCCGCGCATTTTTTCATCAATGCACGCGCCAGCGAAGCGGAACTGCGCGGCGACTGGACGGCGGCGCACGAGCTCAGCCACATGTTGTTGCCGTACGTCGACCGCGACGACGCATGGCTGTCGGAAGGCTTCGCGAGCTATCACCAGAACGTGCTGCGCGCCCGCGCCGGGATGCTGAGCCCCGCGGACGCCTGGCAGAAGCTCGACGCGGGCTTTCAGCGGGGCATTCGCGGCACCGTCGAAAATCGGTCGCTGAGCGAGGTGAGCAGCAGCATGGGCCGCAACCGTGCCTACATGCGAGTGTACTGGAGCGGCGCGACGATCGCGCTCATGGCCGACGTCCGCCTGCGGCAGCAGACGGACAACCGCCAGTCGCTCGGCACGGCGCTCGAGGCGCTGGAAACCTGCTGCCTTCCGGGCACGCGGACATGGAGCGCCCGTGAGCTGTTTGCGAAGCTCGACGAGCTGACCGGCACGCAAGTCTTCAGGGATCTCTATGCAGCCCATGCCCATTCGGAGGATTTCCCCGACCTGCGCGCCGTCTTCCGCGATCTCGGCATCGATGCGAGCCGCGGCCGGTTGCGCCTCGAAGCGGATGCGCCGCTCGCCCGCATTCGCGACGCCATCATGAACGAGCCGCACCGGTTGGCGATGGGCAACACCCGGCATTAAATGCGCATACATGCTCTCCGGCGCGACGTGCGACAATCGCCGCGTCATGGGCAGCGAACCATCCTACAGCCTGGAAACGCTCGCGATACATGCCGGCCGGCGGCCGGGCGCGGAATCCGGCGCCGTCACGCCGCCGATCCATCTGTCGACCACCTACGTACGCGCGGCGGACGGCAGCCTGCTGCACGGACACAACTACAGCCGCGAATCCAATCCGACACGCGACGCGCTCGAAACCTGCCTGAGCGCTCTGGAAGGCGGCCGCGCCGCTGCGGCTTTTTCCTCAGGCTCCGCCGCGGCACTCGCTGTCTTCAACGCGGTCGAGCCGGGCGGGCATATCGTCTGCTCCAAAGACGCCTATCACGGCATCGTCCGGCAACTCCGCGAGATCGTCGCCCGCTGGGGCACCGCGATCACGCTCGTCGATGCCAGCGATCCTGACGCGGTGCGCACGGCGATGCGCAAGGACACACGCCTGGTCTGGATTGAAACGCCATCGAACCCGCTGCTCAAGATTACGGACATCGCTGCGCTGGCAGACATTTCGCATGCCGGCGGCGCCGTTCTCGCCTGCGACAACACGTTCGCGACGCCGATCCTGCAGCAACCGCTCGCGCTTGGCGCCGATCTCGTCGTGCACAGCACGACGAAGTACATTGGCGGACACAGCGATATCGTCGGTGGCGTGGTCATCACATGCGAAGACGACGAGCACTTTGCGCGCATCCGGCACTTTCAGGCGATCGGCGGCGCAGCGCCGGCGCCGTTCGACTGCTGGTTGCTTCAGCGCAGCGTCGCAACGTTACCTTGTCGTATACGCGCGCAGTCGGAGACGGCGGCAGCCATCGCGCGGTTCCTCACGCAGCGCAGGGAGGTCGAAAGCACCCTCTATCCCGGGCTCGAGATCCATCCCGGGCACGCGCTGGCGGCAAGCCAGATGAAAGGGTTTGGCGGCATGGTGTCCTTCTGCATCAGGGGGGGCGCCGCAGAAGCGCTGCGCGTCACGGCCGGCGTGCGCCTCTTCACGCGCGCCACCAGCCTCGGCGGCATCGAGAGTCTGATCGAGCACCGCGCATCGTCCGAAGGGCCGCAGAGCCGGGCGCCGCTCAACCTGCTGCGCCTGTCTATCGGGCTCGAGCATGTCGACGATCTGATTGCAGACCTCGAAAGTGCGCTTGACGCCGCGCTGCAGCGTATCCCCACGAAGACGTGATCGCAATCACGACCGCCGTGGCGCGCCGCGCATGCATCAATCCCGGATGCCGACACCGCGATTCATCAGAAACAGACTGAACGCAAACAACAGGATGACGAAGCCGACGATGATGGCGTAAGCGGTGCCGAGGTTCACGTCTGAGACCCCGAGCACCCCATAACGAAATGCATTGACCATGTAGAGAATCGGATTGGCCTTCGACACGTCCTGCCAGAATTCCGGCAGCAGCGAGATCGAATAGAACACCCCGCCGAGATAGGTGAGCGGCGTCAGGATGAACGTCGGCACGATGGTCACATCGTCGAACTTGCGCGCGAACATCGCGTTGATGAAGCCGCCGAGCGAGAACACCACGGCGGTCAGCAATACGACAGAGAGCGTCACCAGCGGATGCTCGACGTCGAGATCCGTGAACAGCAGCGCGATTGCGGTCACGACCAGGCCGACGATAAACCCGCGCGCGACGCCGCCGGCCACGTGGCCGAGGATGATCATCGAGTTCGGCAGCGGCGACACCAGCATCTCCTCGATATGCTTGCCGAACTTCGCGCCGAAGAACGACGAAACCACATTGCCGTACGAGTTGCTGATGATCGACATCATGATCAGCCCGGGCGCGATGAACTGCATGTAATCGAATCCGTCCATGCTGCCGATCCGCTGGCCGATGAGGTTGCCGAAGATGATGAAGTACAGCGTCATCGTGATCGCCGGCGGCACGATGGTCTGGATCCAGATGCGCAGCACGCGCACGACTTCCTTGTACACAATCGTGTAGAGGCCGATCAGGTTTTCCCTGATGCGCCCGCGGGAGCGGTTCATGGTGGCGGCGCGCCTTTCGCCTCCACCAGGCGCATGAACAGCTCTTCGAGCCGGTTCGTTTTGTTGCGCATGCTGAGCACGTGCAGATTCTGCTCGCTCAAGCCGGCGAACAGGCGGTTGATGCTGCGCTCGCGCGAAACGTCCACTTCGAGGCTGCTTTCGTCGACCAGGCGCACGTCGTAACCATCGATTCTGGGCGGCGCGCTGAGGCGCTCGCGCAGGTTCAGGACGAAGGTTTCCACTGTGAGCTTGCGCAGGACGTTGCTCATGCGATCGTTTTCGATGATGCGCCCGCCGTCGATGATCGCGATGTTGCGGCAGAGGTTCTCCGCTTCCTCGAGGTAATGCGTGGTCAGAATGATCGTCGTGCCTTCGAGGTTGATCTTGCGCATAAAGCGCCACATGGAGCGCCGGATCTCGATGTCGACGCCCGCGGTGGGCTCATCGAGAATCAGCAACCGCGGCTCGTGCACCAGCGCGCGGGCGATCATCAGGCGACGCTTCATACCGCCGGAGAGGTTGCGCGAAATGCCGTCACGCTTCTCCCAGAGGTGCAGCTCTTTCAGGTACTTCGCGGCGCGCCTTTTTGCCTCGGCACGAGGGATGCCGTAGTAACCCGCCTGGTTGACCACGATATCCTCGACGTTTTCGAACTGATTGAAGTTGATTTCCTGGGGCACGAGGCCGATGCAGGCCTTCGCGAGCTCGAGCTCACGGTCAATGTCATGGCCGAAGACCTGCACGCTGCCGGCTGTCTTGTTGACCAGCGAAGTGACGATGCCGATGGCGGTGGTCTTGCCCGCGCCGTTCGGCCCGAGCAGGGCGAAGAAATCACCCTCAGCAACTTCCAGATCGATTCCTTTGAGGGCCTGGACACCGTTGCGATACGTCTTGGAGAGATTTGCGAGCCTGAGCGCCGGCATGGGGTCGCAAGTATAGAGCCTAACTCATAATCCAACGCGACTGCGTGGTCACCCAATCGCCTGCCGGCAGGCGCCCACAGGCAAGACCGACTTGTCAGCCCTGCGGGCGGTCATGTCGCCGCCGCGCCGCCATGCGGCGGATGCGACCGGCGCGCTCGGCGCAATGTGCCCCCAGCAACTGGGTGCCGAGTATGCGCGCCGCGCAGAGGCGCCGGCGATCGCCGCTCTCGACGATTTCCATCAGGTCCGCCCAGAAACTCGGGTTGTCGTCGAACTGGGCGTGCAGCAAACCTGGCGAATGGGTGGCGACACTCAGCAGCTCCGACACCGGCAGCGAGCGAAAAATGCGGGCCGCCGCCGGGGGCAGGCCGAAACAGAGCCGGGCGGCGATGGGATTCGTGGAAGTCAGATGCCAGGCGTAGAAAAGCGCGAGCAGGGCGAAAGCCTGTTGCGTCGGTTCGCTGTTGGCGCGGACCTCCGCCGGGCGGACAGCATACTTGTAGGACGGCCGCGCTTCGCGCACCGCGTGCCAGAAGTCGAGGTCGTCGAAACGCAAGCCGAACAGCGGAAAAGGACAGCCGCAAAGATCTTCGAGGGCAGGCCTGGGCAGCCTGGCGATCCGCTCGACGAGTGTCATTCCCAACCCGGAAACCGCCATCGATACGTCACCTCGCTCGAGGAGATGAGTGAACGCCAGGTTGAGGTCGAAGATTTCGGCCAGCAGCCGTCGCGAAAGAATTGGCTCGTACAATGTTCAACCCCCTCTGCCTGTTTGTGGTCATAATCTACCATCATAATTGACCGATTGCAACATATGTGCTAAAACGCCCATACATACATGCAAAGGAGCCGCCATGCGCCTGACCGACGATCGGTATGCCCGCGAGCGTGTCCAGTTCGAGCTGGCCCTGAGAATGATCCGCCATGAGGCGCGGACCATGACGATCCGGACCTGCACGGGGCTGTCGGATGACCGCATCCGCAAGCTGTACGCAACCTATTTCAAGCCGAACGAACATCTCAAAATAAAACGGCGACGCGGCAAGTCGCCGCGCCAGACGGCGTTTCTGGTGCGCAACGCGCAAAACCAGTTCGAGTCGACGACGCTCGTCATCCTGTTTGCCCTTTGCGCGCTGGTACGGGTCGGCCGCGATGGGCAAACGCTCGAGACTTCCAGCAACCAGGGGCTCGAAACCGGCCTGCGTTTCTGCCGCGCCTACGAGACCTATACCCGCCTGCACAGCCCGCCGCGGCTATCCTTCGAGTGGGCCTGGAATCTGCTCGGTGCGGTCACACGGCCGCACGAGCTATTCCTGTCCAGTTGCGGGCGCTGCGAAAACGTCTACGTGCAGGATGCGCTGGCGCTGGATCCACACTTCTGCCCCTGTTGCCGCATGAAGGCCGCGGCCCGGCCGGCCACCGCGATATAATCCGCAGGGTTCCGCGATCCGGTATCGAAGGTTTCGGAGGGAAATGGGGACATTCCTGATTTTTTCGCGGTGCCTTGTCTCCCGAACAGTTAAGAAAATCAGGAATGTCCCCATTTCCCCCGAACATTTTCGCCGGCCTGCACGTCGACCGTGTTGCGCACCGGCGCCGGAATCCTGCATGGATCGAGCGCGCGCTCGCCTCGTCGCGCACCCGTTTCGTTCCGGTGCAAAAGACCTTGAGCCTTATCGCGAACGGCGAGCCTCCCCGCCCGGTCCTTCTCGACACCAATCAGATCGCTTGCGCCGGCGCCCCGGCCGCCTCGCATATCTATCTCGGCAAATTCGGCGGGCATGACTGTTTCGCGTGTGCAGTGGCCGACGACGCGCTATTCGATAGCCATGTCGGCGGTGAATTTCAGGATCTGCACCGCGTGGGCCCGCTGCTGGAGCGCGCAGACGCGACGCTGCTCGCCTATGCGCGCGCCATGGTGCTCTGGCATCACAATTATCGGTATTGCGCGCGCTGCGGCGCGCCTGCGGTCATAGCCGAAGCCGGACACCTGCTCGTCTGTTCCGATGCGCAATGCAGCGCGCAACAGTTTCCCCGGCTCGATCCCGCGATCATTGTGCTGGTGGCTGACGAGGAGCGCTGCCTGCTGGGTCGCCAGGCCGCGTGGCCGGCCGGCCGCTATTCGACAATCGCGGGCTTCGTCGAGCCCGGCGAAAGCCTGGAGGATGCGGTCGTCCGGGAAGTACTCGAGGAGACCGGCATCGCGGTGCGCGACGTGCGTTACCATTCCTCGCAACCGTGGCCATTTCCGGCGTCGTTGATGCTCGGCTTCTCGGCCCGCCCGGCGAGCACGGCCATCGAACTCCGCGACCATGAGCTCGAGGATGCCCGCTGGTTCACCCGCGGCGACATCGCGGCCGGACGAGTGGGCATGCCGTCGCGGGTTTCACTCTCTTTTCGCCTGATCGAGGACTGGCTCGCGTCTTCGTAGCGGGTCCGCTCCACGGCAACGGTCGCGTTCCACTGGCACCCGGAGATATCCGGTCACATAGCGGAGACTGCCATCTGCCTGCTCGTATTCGCCCTCGAAGCTTCCCCGCGCTACCGACTCATCTTCGCCGGCAATCGGGACGAATATCACGCACGCCCGACCGACGCGGCGGGCTGGTGGCCGGACGCGCCCGACGTGCTCGGCGGCCGCGATCTCGAGGCCGGAGGCACATGGCTCGCCGTCACGCGCAGTGGACGCTTCGGCGTCGTCACCAACTACCGAGAGCTCGTGGATGCGGGACCGGCGGCGCGTTCGCGCGGCGCGCTCGTGGCGGATTTCGCGCGCAACCGCGCGGCGCCACTGGAGTTCGGCGCCACACTGGCCATGAGCGCATCGCTGTATGCGGGTTACAGCCTGATACTAGGCGACGCGACCGGTTTGCACTACTTCTCGAACCGCGCCTCGTCATCGAGCCCGCTGCCCCCGGGAATCCATGGCCTCAGCAATGAGCGGCTGAACACACCGTGGCCCAAGCTCGAGCGGACGCGCCGCCGGTTCGAGGAGCTGCTCGGCGCCGGCGACCCCCATCCTCACGCGCTATTCGAGCTGCTCGCAGACAGGCGACCTGCGCCGGAAGGCGAAACGCCCGAAGCCGGGCTCGATGCCGATCTCGAGCGCGCGATTTCCGCGCCTTTCGTCATCAGCCCGGGCTACGGCACACGCTCGAGCAGTATCATCCTGGCGGATTTCGACGGGCACATCCGTTTCCTCGAGCGGCGATTTGGCCCGAACGGCGAGGCCATAGGCAGCAGCGAGTTCGAGTTCCGCATCGCGAAGCCGCAATGACTGGGCGTCGGCAATGAGCGGGTTTATCGCTGCGCCGCCCCGAACTCCTTTTCGCTGATCAGCTCGTCGGCATCGGAATCCACGCGATCGAAGGCTTCGGACAGCGCTGGCATCTTTTCAGCTTCTGCGGCGCCGATAACGCCGTCGCCGTCCGTATCGAGCGACGCAAAATTCACGTCCCGGAACAGGTTTACGCTGGCGGCCTCATACTCCTTCGGACTCACATTTTTGTCGCCATCGGTATCTACGGTGTCGAACGCTTCTTTCAGTGATACCGGCATGGCCGCGGCCTCGCGCTCGCTGATCACGCCGTCACCGTTGACGTCGACCTCTTGAAAACTCAAATCGGCGATATGCATGGTAGCGGCATCATATTCGTTCCCGTCGATTCCTCCGCTGCCGTTGGTATCAACACGATTGAAGTTTCTCGCCAACGTGGGCGATGCCTGCGCTTCCTGTCGGCTGATGACGCCATCACCGTCGTCATCCAGGTCGCTGTAAGCCGTAGCCAGAGGGTTCTCGATATCCCGCAATGTCTGGCAGCCGGCCAGGAACGACAAGCCCGCGATAACGAGCACACACCTTTTCATGAAAGCCTCCTTGAATGATCGGGACTGCGCCAAACGCGAGCCTGGCGCTTGCGGTACTGGATCCCCTGCGGTACTGGATCTTTGCTCTGCGCGGCCTCTCGAGAATCAGCACCTTCGACGAAACCTGACAATTGCAAAAGCAAGGGATCGCTGACTTCACACAAAGCAATAACCGTGCCATCACAGGGTTCCGGGCGGCTGCTGCGCGCGCGACCGGCACAGTTGTTGCTTGTCTCGGTTGCCTTCTGCCGGCCGTCCCGGCACCGGTTCCCGGTTTTCGTGTCCGCGCGCGATCGTGATAAGGAACACCGGCTCGGATGAAAGTCATACAGAGCATCAAATTTGCGTCGATTCATCATTTTCGCCAGCCTGATCTTCTGCGCCGGCGCCGAAGCCGCGGACACCATCGAGGTTCGGATCGAGGGCCTCGAGGATGAGCTCGAGGAGAACGTTCGAGCTTTTCTCAGCATCGTCGCGCGCAGTGAGGAACAGGCGGATCAGGAGGACGGCGAGCCGCTCAGCGATCAGGCCATACGCCGGCTGCACAGGCAGGCGCCGGAAGAGATTCGCCGCGCGCTGCAGCCATTCGGCTTTTACTCACCCGCCATTGAAACGAATCTGGAGAGCGGCGACGGCATCTGGATCGCGACCTACGAAGTCAACGCAGGCGCGCCGACGCGGCTCGACCACGTCGAAATACGCGTCGAGGGC
>JACDCP010000136.1 GCA_013817465.1 Gammaproteobacteria bacterium
CGCGCCCGAGACCCGTGCGCGCGAGCTGCTCGAAATGGACACAACCTCGTTCTGTTCCGAGCTTGGCGAGGCCAGCGACTTCGTCCTCGGGTCTATAGCCGACGCCGGCCCGCGCGCGAGCTTTCCCCTGCAGGCCAGTCATGCGCCGGCTTATGTGCGCGCGCGCTGCGCGCTCATCGGCGACGCGGCACATGTCGTGCACCCGCTGGCGGGTCAGGGTGCGAATCTCGGCCTGCTCGATGCAGCCGCGCTGGCCCAGCAGATAAGGGATGCGGTAGAGTCGGGCGAGGATCCGGGGGATACCGCAACGCTGCGCCGGTACGAGCGCTGGCGTAAAGGCCATAACCTCGCCATGCTGATGGCGCTCGACGGCATTCACCGCCTGTTCGGCAGCGAGCTTGCGCCGCTCGGTTTCCTGCGTCGTCTCGGGCTCGCGACGGTAGCGGGGCCGCTGAAACGTCGGCTGGCCCGGCGGGCGATGGGGCTGGATGGCGATCTGCCGCGTTGCGCCCGGCGCGAAACGGTCCCGGTACAATCGGTGGCATCTCCAGCGCCGCTTCATTTATCAGCCAGCGAGTGATCGATCGATTGGATCCTGGTACTGCAAACAAGCACCGGTTGGCGGAGCTGCTCGCCGAACTCGAGGTCGAGCTGGACAACGTGGATGCACTCGACGACGTTGGTCGCGCGCGCATGTGCGCCGTACAGGCGGAGATCGCCCGGGCGCTCGAACGCCGCGATCCGGAGGCGCCGGATGTGCTCGCCGGCCTGGCCGACCCGGTGCAGCGCTCCATCGACGAATTCGAGAAAACGCATCCCCGGCTCACGTTCACGCTCGGGCGGATCCTCGATACGTTGAATAAAATCGGCGTCTAGGATGGGCTCCGGTATCGGGCCGGCTCGCTCATAAGACCGCACGAGCCCTCTGCATGCGGGTCGAAAAGCTTCGCGCCAGGCTCGAATCCCTGCTCGCCGAGGCGGGCGTGCGTCTCGACGGGCCTCAACCCTGGGACGTGCGGGTACGCGACGAACGTCTTTATGACCGCGTTTTTGCGCAAGGCTCACTCGGCATCGGCGAAGCTTACGTCGACGGCTGGTGGGATTGCCCGCGGCTCGATGAGCTGTTCCATCGCCTGTTCGCGGCCGGCCTCCAGCAGCGCTTCCGCGGCCTGTCGCTGGCGCTCCAGACCTTGCAAAGCCGCCTCGTCAATCAGCAGAGGCTTTCGCGGGCGCGCGAGGTCGCAGATCGGCACTACGATCTCGGCAACGAGCTTTACAGATGCATGCTCGACCGCCGCATGATCTATAGCTGCGCGTACTGGGAAAACGCGGCCGATCTCGATGAAGCGCAGGAGCGCAAGCTCGATCTCGTCTGCCGCAAGCTCGGCCTCACCGCCGGCATGCGGGTGCTCGACATCGGCTGCGGCTGGGGCGGGGCGGCGCGCTTCGCGGCCGAACGCTACGGCGTCGAAGTAATCGGCATCACGGTATCCGAGCAGCAAGCAGTGCTCGCGCGTCAGCGCTGCGCCGGGCTGCCGATCGAGATCCGGGTGGCGGACTATCGCGAGATCGACGGGCGTTACGACCGGGTATTTTCACTCGGCATGTTCGAGCATGTCGGTTACCGGAATTATTCGCGGTTCATGCGCAAGGTCCGGGAGCTGCTCGCAACGGATGGCCTGTTCCTTCTGCACACCATCGGGGCCTCCGCCTCCGTGACCATGACCGATCCCTGGATCGCCCGCTATATTTTTCCGAATTCCATGCTGCCCTCCGCGCGGCAGATCATGGCTGCCACCGAGGGGGTTTTCGTCATGGAGGACTGGCAGAACTTCGGCTTCGACTACGACCGGACGCTGCTCTGCTGGCACGACAACGTCGAGCGCGCCTGGGACACACTGTGCGCGCGGTACGACGAGCGTTTCCGGCGTATGTGGGCCTACTATCTGTTGTCGTCCGCAGGCACGTTCCGGGCGCGCAGGAACCAGCTCTGGCAGATCGTGTTCGCACCGCGCGGCGTGTCGGGCGGCTACCGGTTTCGACGGGCGGGATCATGAGACAGGCTCATATCGGTTTCACGCAGGCGCCGCCGGCGCTCGGCAACCAGTACGCGGAGGACCGCGTGTTGCGCTCTTATCTGCGGCGCATTCTGCCGTCGGATGTCCTCGCTGCGCTCGAGCCGGAGTTCGACGACATGGGTGCGCTTGCCGGCGGCGAACTGTATGAGCTGCAGCTCGCAGACCGTCTCAACGAGCCGCGGCTGGTGCAGTGGGATGCGTGGGGCGAGCGCGTCGATCGTATCGAGATCACGTCGCTCTGGCGCCGGGCCGAGCGCATTGCCGCCGAGCGCGGGATTGTCGCCAGCGCCTATGACGGCGGCCACGGGTGGATGAACCGCGTTCACCAGTTCGCGCTCGTTTACCTGTTTCATCCATCGACGGACGTGTACACCTGTCCGCTGTCGATGTCCGACGGCGCGGCGCGCACGCTGCTCGCAGCCGGCAACCAGGCGCTCATCGAGCGCGCGGTCGGATATCTGACGAGTCGCGACCCGGCGTGCTTCTGGACCAGCGGCCAGTGGATGACCGAGACGAGCGGCGGCTCTGACGTGGGCGGCTCGGAGACCGTCGCGCGGCCGGACGCCGGAGGCGGCTGGCGGCTTTATGGCCGCAAATGGTTTACTTCCGCGATCGGCTCGCAGATGGCGTTGACGCTGGCGCGGCCCGAAGGCAATCCGGAGCGGGGGCGTGGCCTCGCGCTGTTCTATGTCGAAACCCGCGACGCGGCCGGCCGGCCGAACAATATCCGTGTCGATCGGCTCAAGGACAAGCTCGGCACGCGCAAGGTGCCGACCGCCGAGCTGACGCTCGATGGCACGAAGGCTGAGCTCGTGCTCGGCGCGGATAACGGCGTGCGCAACATCGTGCCGATGCTGCGGCTGACGCGGACATGGAACAGCGTCTGCGCAGTCGCTTTCATGCGTCGCGGTATCGCGCTCGCGAGCGACTACGCGCACAGGCGCAAAGTATTCGGCGCATCGCTTGCCGAGCAGCCGCTGCACGTCGATACACTTGCCGCTATCCAGGCCGAAACGGAAGCGGCGTTTCATCTGACGTTCCTGCTCGTCGAGTTGATCGGTCGCGATGAAGCGCGGGAAATCGACGAGGCCGGGTGTGCGCTGCTCCGGTTGCTCACCTCGATCGCCAAGCTCACCACCGGTCGCCAGGCCGTCGCCGCGGCGAGCGAGGTGCTCGAGGCATTCGGCGGCGCGGGCTACATCGAGGACACAGGCCTTCCGATGCTGCTGCGCGACAGCCAGGTGCTGACGATCTGGGAAGGCACGACAAACGTGCTCGCACTCGACGCGTTGCGCGCGCTCGAGGATGGAGCGAGCCTGCACGCCCTCCAGGCGCTCATCGGGCGCGCGCGCAAGGGATTGCGGGATCGCGAGCTCGTGGAGGCTGGAAGCACGGCGGCAGCGTCGGTCGACCGGGCGGCCGCCTGGCTCGCTCGAGCGCGGGTCGGTGGCCGTGACTCGCTCGAAGCAGGCGCCCGGCGATTCGCATTGTCAATCGGTCGCGCGCTGGCGCTCGCATTGACCGCGGCCCACGCGCAGTGGTCGCTGGATGTCGAAAAAGACAGCCGCTCGCGTGCCGCGGCCCTGCGTTTTGCGCAACTCGGCGTCAATCTCGTGTAAGACGGTGCCGGGTTTCAGTATTTCGGTTATTTCTCGGATTGCCGCAACATTGCCGTGCTCCATGGCAGTACTTTTCGGGAGTTGAAGAACAACCGAAATACCGAAATCCGACACCATTGCCGCGCGAAAATGCATGACGGTGACAATGCGACAGACTATCCGGAAAATTGAGTTTCACTCCTGAACCGACTACGCTAGGCGCCCCGCCCGGCACGCAAGCACAAGGATCGTGGCCGATAAGAATGCACACGAGCAATTGATTCCCGCACACGAATGAACCGGCGTCATCTTTACGGTCTGGTGCTCGCGCTCATTGCGATCGCCGCCGGCATGTTTCTGTACAAGTGGCAGGTGCTCGGATTTCCGCTGCGGCCGGGCGCGGACACGAACGCCTGGACCATCGAGGCTTCGGTGAGTTTTCGCGCGGGCCCCGGTTCCGTGCGCGTGAATCTGCATATCCCGAGCCTCACGCCCGGCTACACACTGCTCGATGAGAACTTCGTCTCGCGCGGCTACGGGCTGAATACGAGCTACGTGCCAGGCGGGCGCAGCGCGCAATGGGCAGTGCGCCGCGTGAGCGGCGAGCAAACCCTCTATTACCGCGCCGTGGTCTATGAGGATCGCAGCAGCATCGACGCGGACACGACGCCGCCGTTTCCGCCCGAGCCGGTCCTCGAAGAGCCTTATGCGACGGCATTGCGCGAGCTGGTCGCCGAGGTTCGCGAGCATTCGGCGGATATCGAGACGTTCACGGCGGAGTTGCTCAAGCAACTCAACGACCCGTCCCCCGATCAGTACATCGATCTGTTCCTCAACCAGGTGCGAACGCCGACCGAGCGCGCGCAGGTGGCGACGACACTGCTGGCCGGCGCGCGCATCCCGGCGCGCGTCGCGCACGGCATCTACCTCGAGGACAAGCAGCGGCGCGCCGGCGTTATACCGCTGCTCGAAGTGCACAACGGCGACGAGTGGCTCTATTTCGATCCGGTGACGGGCGCCGAGGGCTTGCCGGACGATTTCCTGATCTGGTGGCGCGGCAGCGAGCCGCTTGCGCGCATCGAAGGCGGCGGCCAGGCCGACGTGCAGCTCGCCGTTCAGCACAACGTCATCGATGCGATGCTCGTGGCCGAGCAACGCGCCGACCAGCGCCAGTCGCGGCTGGTCGAGTTCTCCCTGTTCGGCCTGCCCATTCAGACGCAGTCGGTGTACTCGGTGCTGCTGATGATTCCGATCGGCGCATTCGTGATGCTTTTGATGCGCAACGTCATAGGCATCTCCACCTTCGGCACCTTCATGCCGGTGCTCGTCGCCCTCGCATTCCGGGAGACGCAACTCATCGGCGGCATCGTGCTGTTTACCCTCATCGTGACGCTCGGTCTCATGGTGCGGTTCTACCTCGAGCAGCTCAGGTTACTGTTGGTTCCACGGCTCACGTCCGTGCTCATCGTCGTCGTGTTGCTGATGGTCGGCGTAAGCGTGTTCTCGCATCGTCTGGGACTGGAGACTGGCCTGTCCGTGGCCCTGTTTCCGATGGTTATCCTCGCCATGGTCATCGAACGCATGTCCATCGTCTGGGAGGAGCGCGGAGCGGCCGAGGCGATCAAGGAAGGCCTCGGCAGCCTGCTGGTCGCGGCCGTGGCCTATCTGGTGATGGATATCGATACGCTCGAAAACCTTGTTTTTGTCTATCCCGAGCTGCTGCTCATCGTGCTCGCAGGCTCGCTGCTGCTCGGCCGCTACAACGGATACCGGCTGCTGGAGCTGATCCGGTTCCGGGCCCTGAGCAAGACGATCGGCTGATGGTCTTCGATTTGCGTTGTCGCCTGCGCCAGCAGGGCGTGCTCGGCATCAACCAGCGCAATGCCGACTTCGTGCTGCGCTACAACGCGCGGCGACTCTACCCGCTCGTGGACGACAAGCTCAAGACCAAGCAGCTCGCCATCGAGGCCGGCATGGCCGTGCCGGAGCTTTACGGGGTTATCGAGACGCAGCATCAGATCCGCGACCTGCCTAAGATAGTCGGGGAGCGGACCGATTTCGTCATCAAGCCGGCGCACGGCAGCGGCGGCGACGGCATCATGGTAATCACCGGGCGGCGCAAGAACCGGTACCGGCGCGTGAATGGCCTGCTCATCGACGAGGATGAGCTCGAGCACCACATTTCAAACACGATCAACGGCCAGTACAGCCTGGGCGGAGTGCCCGACAGGGCGATGATCGAGTATCGCGTGCAGTTCGATCCGCTGTTCGAGGCGATCAGTTACCTCGGCGTGCCGGATATCCGCGTGATCGTTTTCCAGGGCTATCCGGTTATGTCCATGGTGCGCCTGCCGACGCGTCAATCCGACGGTAAGGCCAATCTGCACCAGGGCGCGATCGGCGTCGGCATCGATATCGCGCGCGGCGAAACCCTGCGCGGCGTGTGGGGCAATGAAATCATCAGCGAGCATCCGGACACGCTGCACCCGATTTCCGGCGTCGCGATCCCGAACTGGCCGCTCATCCTCGAGCTGGCCGCGGGCTGCTACGAGATGACGGGCCTCGGCTACATCGGTGTGGATATCGTGCTCGATCGCGACCTCGGCCCCCTCATCCTCGAGCTAAACGCACGCCCCGGCCTCAACATCCAGATCGCCAATGCCATCGGCATCCATCACCGTCTGAAGCTCGTCGAACGTGATGGAGATCCGCGCGCGCCGGTCGCGCAACGCATCGCGTTTGCGGTCGGACACTTCGAAACCGCGAAACCGGAGATGGCCGGCGAGCACGCTGCTTCGTCCAGGCCGGAAGTCGCCGGCGCTCAGCCCGAACAGCCGCACGCGCCCGGCTGAGAATTAAAGCGGGCGAAGGACTGGCGCGTCCGGCGCACTGCCCCGTCGCCACACTGACTGGTACCGCCAATCTGTCAGATTTAATACCGTTGACAATGGAGTATGTATTGCCAATCAGCTTGGTTTGTGTCTAGAATGCCGGAACTGCTCGGAGCGGAGACGACGGAGTCATCCAAGTGACCGATAACGCCAAAGGTGCCGGAATCTTACCGGAAGTCAGAGTGAAAGTTGGCCCCGAAGGCCGTCTACTGATTCCTGCCGCGTACCGCAAGGCGCTCGGTCTGCGCGCCGGCGATACGGTCGTGCTGCGCGAGCAGGACGGTCGAGTGGAGATACTGACCGCTGCTCAGAAGCGCGACCGCGCTCGCGGCGTGATCTCCAGGTACGTGTCCGATGATGTTTCGCTGGCGGACTCGTTGATCGAGGATCGGCGGGCGGAGGCGGAACGGGAGCGTGGCTAGATATCTGCTCGATGCATCGGCATTGCTGGCATGGATTCAGCGTGAGCCGGGCGCCGATGTCGTTGACAAGGCGCTGCCCGAAGCCGCCGTCAGTTCTGTCAATCTCGCCGAAGTGGGCGCAAAACTGAGCGATTTCGGCGTCCCGGCGCGGATGCTTTCTGCCGCGTTGGATTTCGAGATCGAGGTCATTTCCTTCGATGCGCAGTCAGCCATGGAGGCAGGTCGTCTCCGGTCCGGGACTCGACGGCTCGGGCTTTCACTGGGCGATCGTTGCTGCCTGGCTACGGCAAAGCAGTATGGGCTGATTGCGCTGACAACGGATCGCGATTGGTCATCGCTCAACTCAAAACGCGTGAAAGTTCGCGTGCTCCGTTGAGATCGATGAGGCAGCCAGATCTCTGCCAGCCTCACCCCGGTTCCGAACAACGAGAAAAGCGACACGTATTTGTGCTTGGTGTTTCACATCAGAAGCGCTTCGCTCTTCGCAGCGCAGATGAAGTCGTTCTCGGACAGTCCGCCGATCGCGTGCGTGCTGTAGCGCACGCGGCAGTGCTTGTAGCCGACTTCGAGATCCGGGTGATGGCCTTCCTCGTTGGCGATCCACGCCACGGCATTGACGAAGCTCATCGTACGGTGGAAGCCGCGAAACTCGAAGTCCTTTGAGATTTCCTTTCCGCTCTCATCGATTGCCCAGCCGTCAGGCAATTCGCCGAGCAGCTTTTCTGCCGCATCGCGCGATAACGGCTCGGCGCCGCCTTCGCAGGGCTTGCAATGCTTTTCGGTCAGTTTCGTGCTCATTGAGTTCTCCGCGAGTCGTACGCTATCGGCTGCTTTATTCTATGAATGGCGGGTTGAAACCCGCCCTACCGGATGCCGCCCTCGAAACCAGGCGCGTTGCGCAGGCAACCGCGCACCCATTGTCACTTGCTCACGAACGTCTCCGGCGCGGTTGGGCCGAATTCATTCGGCCGATCCCTGCGGATTCGACACCTGCCCCGCAGATGCGATCCAGGACTCCACTTTGGCGCGCAGGATGTTGAGTGGCACGCCGCCGCTCGCGAGGACGGTGTCGTGGAAGGCGCGGATGTCGAAATCCGCGCCGAGTTTGTCTTCTGCTTCCGCGCGCAGCGCCTTGATTTCGAGCTCGCCGATCTTGTAGGCGAGTGCCTGGCCCGGCATGGCGATGTAGCGGTCGATCTCATTGACGATGTCGTGCTCGGTCTTGGCGGCGTTCGCCGTGAAGAAGTCGATGGCCTGCTCGCGCGTCCATCGTTTGTGGTGCATGCCGGTATCGACCACGAGCCGGACCGCCCGCCACATCTCGTAGGTGAGCTGGCCGAACTTCGAATAAGGATCCTCGTAAAGTCCGAGATCCTCGCCGAGGCTCTCGCTGTAGAGTCCCCAGCCCTCGACGAAAGCGGTGAAGCCGCCGTAGCGGCGGAATGCCGGCAGGTCGCCCAGCTCCTGCGCGAGCGCGAGTTGCAGATGATGTCCCGGCACGGCCTCGTGCACCGTCAATACCTCGATTTCATATTTCGGCCGCACTTCGGGCTTGTACAGATT